>NZ_JBAWSX010000001.1:0-153411 GCF_037104725.1 Bacillus bruguierae
GTGGAGAAGCGTTGATGCCAGAACATGTAAAACGATTTAATAGTTTATGGCATGCAGCATGCGGAACCACGTTGCATAATTTGTATGGACCAACTGAGGCAACAGTAGAGGTTTCATACTATGATTGTCCAACTGAAAATGAATGTGTACCAGATTCAATTCCAATTGGTCAACCAATTGATAATGTCCGCTTATATATTTTGGATCGCTGTAACCAACTTGTACCAATTGGTGTTCCAGGTGAATTACACATTGCAGGGGATTGCCTCGCAAGAGGGTATTTGAACCGGGAAGAATTAACGAAAAAAGCTTTCGTAGAGGATCCGTTTGTTGAAGGGGAAAAAATGTACAAAACAGGCGACCTTGTACGATGGAAAGAAAATGGACAAATTGAATATCTAGGACGTATTGATCATCAAGTGAAAATTAGAGGGTATCGTATCGAACTAGGTGAAATCGAACAAACATTATTACAACATGAGATGATTCAAGAGGCTGTGGTAGTTGCGAGATTTAACGAAGCTAAAGAATTAATTTTATGTGGATATATAGTACACAAAGGTAATTTTAATGAAGATAAATTGAGAAATTATATGAATGAACAATTACCTAGTTACATGATTCCTGCGTTTTTAATTTCTATAGATGAAATGCCTTTAAATGCGAGTGGAAAGGCAGATAGAAAAGAATTAATGAGTAGAGAGCTGCCGACCAATGAACAGGAATCCAATGAAGAACCAGTTACTGAGTTGGAGACAGAGCTACATGAAATTTGGACAGAAATACTGGGCTTAAAAAGAATTGGTGTAAAGAGCAGTTTCTTTAATCTAGGTGGAAATTCCTTAACAGCTATTAAACTAATTTCTAGACTTCAAAACTTAGGTAAGAAAGTGAAGCTAAGTGATATTTTTGAACATCATACAATAAGAAGTTTAGCTCAGCACCTGCTTGATAATGATACAACTGATCGAATTCAATATTTGAATCATTTTGAACAGGTTGAACAGTTAATTGAAGAAAAATTCTTTGTTAAGTGTAAGATGAGTCAATTAACAATAGAGGATAATACATTAAATATTTTAACAGTAGAGGACCAACAACATGTAAGTCTAGAAGAATTGCAAGATGCAATAGATAAAAATTGTCATCCATCTGTTCAACCACATTATATTCTTATGGGTAAAGAGCAAAAATTGCCTAATAAAAACTTAGAAGCAGATGTGGTAAAAAAAGAATGGAAGGAAAAAATAGAGAACTTGCTTACAGAGTTCTCAGATTCTGTACTTTCTATGGAATCAGAAAGTGTAAGAGCAATTGTGCCTTCTCAATGCTATCACATTAATCAAACTGATATTTCTGGAACAGTAATGAAGTTTGAGCAGTATATGGATGTAGAAAATTTAAAGAAAGCTATATTAAAAGTCATAAGAGAACAGGATTTAATGAGAAGTAAGCTTATTAAAAAAGATAATGAATATATGTGGGAAACAGTACAGTGCCCAGAAGATATACTATTACCGTTTCTAGATATATCTGAATTTAGTTTTTCTACAAAACAAGAGTTAATGGATCAAATAATCTGGCCGTATTTTTATAAGAAATATGATCAAGATTCATTACAATATAGAATGATCTTAGTGAAAGAGAGTTTAAAAGATTATTTACTTATCCTACCATTTTCTCATTCGATTTTTGACTTTATGAGTGGTGAAATTATAAAGAACAAAATTGAACGATATTATAATTACTATCATAGAGGAAGTGTAGAAAATTGGACTAAAGATAATAGTTATTGGGATTATAATGAACAAATTATGCTGGGACCAATAGAGATTAGTGATGCCGAAATTGTAGAAAAATATAAGCTTAAGCAATTTAGTGAAGGTCAGAAAGCTATTTCTAATTTTGTAATTAATAATAAAAAAATAGGTGGAAACACTACGATTAAATTGGGAATGGAAATTAACAAGTTAAATGAAAAATATGGCGATGAAAGTAAACTTGAAGTGCCGTTTAATATGTTAGTTAATTTCTGTCATAAGTATTTTAATATTACCCATGCTCCAATTTTGATTGCGAACTATGCTAGAACTTTTAGGAATAAAAAATATTTTAATGTAATCGGTGAGTTTGTAGATTATATTCCAATCGTTGTATCAAAAGAAATGGATTTAATAACGAGTGGAAAGAAAATTAAAGAAAATATTGAGTTGGCGGTTTCAAAAAATATTAGTTTTGCTAACTTAATTTTCAATGAAAAGATGCAAGAAGATTATTCAATGTCAAGGGAATACCTTAAAGAATCATTGCAAGAGATTCCAATTGTTTTTAACTTCTTAGGCGAAATACGTAATGAACAAAAAATATTACAGTCTGTTGATTTACAAGAAGCTAATGTAAAGGATAGAAATAGAATTATTTGTGAAGTTTGGTATGAGGAAGACATGGTTTATGTAGCACTGACAATACCGTATGTAGAATCGGAAGAATTACTTGAACAATATTTAGTAGATACTCCAGAAAGTTTATTTTTACAAAATGTGTAAATAAGTGTAGTGATCTTCTGAAATAGTAAAGAAGTTTAGGTACTTCTTTACTATTTCAGTTTTATTTGAAAGGAGATACTATGAGTAATACAAGTGTACTACATCAACCGAAAGTCGAATCTTTGAATATGCTTATTTTTACAGTTACACGTTTTCTTTCAGAAATGGGAAGTTCAATATTTAAATTTGCACTAAGCCTATATGTTTTAGATGTAACTGGATCACCTACTGCCTTTTCGATGGTTTTAGGTTTTTCTATTATACCTGGAATACTTGTTAATATTTTTGCAGGTGTATATATTGATAAACATGATAAGAAGAAGATCATTATACTTTCAGAGGTTTTTAGTGGATTACTGCTACTAATTTTCTTTGGAGCTTTTAAGTTTTTTAGCCTAGACATTGTTAGTGTCACAATTTTCACTGTATTATTAAGCTTAATTCAAGCATTTTGTTTTTTGACATTAAACGCTTCTATTGCAAACATTGTGAATAATGATAAGGTAGCTAGTGTTAATTCGTCGTATCAAACGATTGGAGCTGTAATTAATGTTGTAGGACCGATATTAGGTGCGGTTATTTATAGATTAATTGATCTAGAAATGATCGTGCTAATCTATGGTATAGTAGTTATCTTGTCTGGTTTTTTTCAAGTATTTTTGAAATTTAAGCGTAAAACGATGGTTGAAGAGAACAAAAGTTACACAGAAAGCTTTAAGGAAGTATATAGATATATTAATAAGCAAACAGCTGTGAAATACTTATTAGTGGCATTCTTTACAATTAACTTTGTTCTTACACCTCTTTTACAAGTTGTTTTACCATATGTAATTTATCAAAAGTTAGACCTTTCTGGACAAGGATTATCTATTATTCAATCTTCTTACTTTGTTGGGATTATTATAGGTGCGTTATTAGTTTCAAGAAAAAAAATTATGCAAGCTGTCATAGATAAGATATTTATTTTGTTTCAAATACAAGCACTACTTTTTATGATGTGGTGTTTTCCAAATTTCTTATCACAAGATTTTTTAAACATAACGTTACTTATTATTGTAATTTATTGCATTATCATTTCTACAACAGGAATCTTTAATGCTTTAGCGAATATACCAATGACTTCACATATACAAATTCACACACCTGAAAATATTAGAGCTAGTTTTTTTGGTGTAGTTAGTTCTATTACAAGCATATGTACACCAATAGGCATGTGGTTATATGGAATATTGTTAGAGGGTATTAATTGGTTTTATATTCCAATCGCATCTGGTGTTATCGTTTTGATAGTTGGTTTTTTGGCAAATAGAAATGAAGAAGTAAAAAGCTATTTTAGTAAGGAAACATTAGAACAAGATATAGGCTTAAAACATGAAAAGGTAACTTCACATTAAACTACGCTAGCGTAAGGATAATAAAGTACTATATATATCCAAGTTAAAAAAACGACATAGAAACCCCTTTCTTTTAGAGGAGGACGAGAGCATCTGGCTGCGCATGAAAGCGGTCAGGGCCTTTTCCTGCCACATGCGAGGTTTAAAACAAAGGGAGGGAACAAGTGCAGATCATGTTGTATTCTACATAGCAATGATTTATATGTCGAAAAATTAAAATGGAATGAATTAAACCAACCGCATTATACTAAAAATGCGGTTGGTTTAATTCATTTTTATATCAATAAGTCGAAAGTTATTTATTGAATGTTACTTTCCCTTTAACACCATCCACTTTTATCTTATCATTTTTAGCGCCTAAAATCGTAACATTTTTTTCAATACCATTGATATCGGCTGAACCATCACCAATCTTAGCTCGTACTGATCCATCAATATCTTTAATAACAACAGCCCCGTTATTATTGTCAACATTAATATCAGATGACACGCTGGAAATATTAACTTTTCCATCCCTATTTGTTACACTTACAGTCCCTTTAACATTGGAAATGTCTATATTTCCATTAACATTAAGTATGTTTATATCTGAATCCAGTTTAGAAACTTTAATATCTCCGTCTCTATGGTTGTCTTTAAATTCTACTTTTACATTTTTAGGTACCGAGAGTTTAACATCAACCCAAGTTTCACTATTACTAAAGAATTGCCCGTCAAAAGATGTATTTAAGTGGGCAACTCCATTTTTCTCTGAAAGATCTAGCTTTAATTTGTCCATGCTAATTCCTTTTGCTTTTGCATTGATAGAAGCTACTATTTTATCCGATGTAGAGTTTGTTGAAATATCAATATTACCATTACGATTATCTAATGTTAGTGTTTTAACATTAGAGGCTGGTAGTTCCAGTTTTTGTTCTTTTGTTTCACTTTCAGAACTTGAACAGCCAGTAAGAATTAAAGGGATTAACGCACAGAAAGTAATTAATTTTTGTTTCATTTTGCTTTCCTCCAGTCTTTAATAAAAAATTTAAACGACATCTCTTTTTACAAAAATCGGATAAGAAACTAGATGCATGATGAATATATGAATTAAGATTAATATTAAAGCGAAACTTAAGGTCATTCCCTCTACAGGTGGACTCTCATATATAAAATTCGATAGATCTGTATTAGAGAAGATAAAATATTGTGTCCAGCTGAAACCTTTTAATGAAATGCTCATAACAAAACCTGCAATTGTTATTAAAAGAGAAAACACGATAGAGAATGTTGAACTTTTAAATGCAGCTGAAATCATAAATGCTAAAGTCGCAACAATAAGTAAGAAAGGAATTTTAAAGAGTAAGCTACCAATTAGTGCCTGAAGGACACTTGTTTTTTGAACGACTTGATCTTTGACAAATAAGTAGTCACCGTTTATGCCATCAAATCCTAACAGAATACCACTAAATATAATTGAAAGAATAAATGTGATTCCGACTAGAAACAGTCCAAATAATAAAGTCGAAATATATTTAGAAAAATATATTTCTGTACGAGTAGCAGTTCGAGTTAATAGAAATTTAATGGTTCCTGACTGAAATTCACTTGCCACACTTTCACCAGCTATTATTAAGGTAAGAATAGAAATCGCTACTAAAAAGTTTGTACTTTGTCCAATTGTAAAGAACCATGCATTGTTTTCTGGTTTTATATTATTGTCAATGTAGTACTTATTTAGTAAAAACTTTTTTTCATTTTCGAGTATTTCCACAGGTAATGTTTTAGATTCTTTTTCAACTTTAAGTAATTCATTTTCTTCTATAAGGGAAGTTTTCCAATCATCTCCATAGTTGACATGATGAGAAAATTTCACATTTAGAAATTGGACTAGAATAAATAGAACCATAACTCCTATCATGACCCAAGTTCTTTTTCGTTTAAAAGTTTTCATGTTTTCATTTTTTATTAGATTAAGCATTACGTAGTTCATCTCCTGTCATTTCGATAAATTTGTCCTCTAGAGTGGCTTTCATAGTTTGAACACCGTAAACATTTACTCCACTTCTTGCTAACGTATCACTAATTTCTGGTATACGTTCTTTACTAATTTTAATATTGATCATATTTTGGTTTGTTACAATTTCAGCTCCTACTAATAACTTTTGAAGTACTGGAATAGCTAAATCTGTTCGATCTACTTCAAATTGAACGTGACTTACCTTTTCTTTTGTAATATCTTTAATGTCATGTAAGCCCACCATATTGCCCTTATCAATAATAGCTATACGGTCACACATCATTTCCATTTCAGCCATTTGGTGGCTTGATACAACAATTGCTACATTTTCAACTTTAGCTAGCTTTTTTAAATGAAGCCTTAAATCACGAATACCTTTAGGATCAAGCCCATTTGTAGGTTCATCTAATAGTAGAAGTGAAGGCTTGTGTACTAAAACAATCGCAAGGGCAAGCCGTTGTTTCATTCCTAAAGAGTAAGTTGAAACTTTATTATGAATACTTTTCTCTAAACCAACTAAAGATACAACCTCATTTAATCGTTCGTTTGGGACATTGGGCGTCATACGAGAGAAGTGAAGAAGATTATCATAGCCAGATAGAAATTTGTACAAATCAGGGTTTTCAACAATTACGCCTACATGTCTCATCGCCCCTTTAAAATCTTTATCTACATTTTTTCCATTGATTTCAACTGTTCCACTAGATTTTGAAATTAATCCAACTATCATTCTAATTGTCGTGGTTTTTCCAGCTCCGTTTGGACCGAGGAGTCCAAGTATTTCTCCTTCGTTCACATCAAATGACAATTGATTGACAAGTGTTTTTTTTCCGACTTTTTTAGTTAAATTGCTTACTTGCAAGATACTCACTTTTTTCATCTCCTTATTCATTTTCATTTTCGATTCAATATTATGAGTCGTGTTCTTGGTATCAACGTATCAAAATTAATGTAATAAAGTACAGTGACAAAATGTAATAACCTTGCTATGATAAAAATATAATGATGTAAAATATATACATTAAGTAGAAGTTTTTTAGTAGGAGGTGCTTATACAGTTGATTTCCATACAAAATAAATTACTTTGGCAGCATTGGTCAATCGTATTCATTCGTATCTTTTGGATTACGGCAGTTACGATTTTAACGTATCAAGATAATCCTACATTTCCTTTTGAAATTGTTTTTGGTATGACTTTAATACTGTATGTCATACCTGTAATATTATATAAAATTCGATATGAACTATATTTATTGGCTGAGATAATATTAGTGGGAGGGCTTTCGCTTTATCTTGCATATACTTATCATTTAGCACAGTTTTTTTCTCCTGCAATTTTAACATTGGCATTTTTTTGTCGTGGAAAAGCTAATTTCTATACATTACCTTTAACAATTATCGTTTATATATTCGGAGTTTTCTTGAATTTTGATTATAAATTAAATCACCTGCTTCTAAATATATTTGACGTTCTTTTCATCTATGGTGTTGGACATGTGTCACAGAGAATTGTTTTTTCTATGGATTCAATTAAACAAAAACTCGAATTAATTAAAGAGAAGAATGCGATTTTAGAACAATACTCTTCACAAGTTGAAAGAATGACCTTACTTGAGGAAAGATGTAGAATGGCAAGGGAATTACATGATACTGTTGGTTATAAATTTACGTCAGTTATATTAAGTATGGAAACATTAAAACCTCATTTAACTACTGAAGAGGGGAAAAAAAAATTACAAGATATATTAGATATGTCACGATCTGGCTTAGAGAGTATTCGAAGGCAAATTCATGAAATGGATCCATTGGAAGAGGAGTCAAATTTAGATGTATCTTTACTTAATATTATAGAAGAATTTAAAAGCAATACACACATTGATGTTGTTTTTCGAACAATTGGAGAGCAGTATACGATAGCGAAAAAAGTTAAAATGACTTTTTGTCGTTGTTTACAAGAGGCAATGACAAATGCAACTAGGCATGGAGAAGCAGAATCGATACAAGTTCTTTTACAATATCATAAAAGTCATGTCATGCTTCAGGTACAAGATAATGGTAAAGGAATAGAATATATCCAAGAGGGATTTGGCTTATCTGGAATGAGAAATCGTTTAAATGAATATCAAGGAAGCTTGTACATAGACTCTCAAAAGAATGTTGGCACCATTTTAACTTGTGTAATTCCAAGTTTAAATATAGAGAAGACTCCTACTCAAGATGAAATAAATATACTAATAGTAGATGATCAATCTATGGTTTTAGATAGCTTACAACTTTTATTGACTGAATATACTGGTTTTCATGTTACTATTGCGAATAGCGGAAGACAAGCGTTAGAAAAATGTGAAGTAAATCAACCAGATATTATTCTTATGGACGTACAAATGCCTGAGATGAATGGGATTATAACGACAGAAGAAATTAAAAGGAAATGGCCAAATATTAAAGTTATTATGGTGACGACTTTTGAAGAATCTTCTAGTGTTTCTGAAGCGCTTAAAGCAGGGGCTGAAGGATATGTACTTAAATCTGCCCCGCCTAAAGAATTAGTAGCGGCAATTAGATTAGTAAATTCAGGAGGGACTATGTTGTCTCAAGGTGTTGCGAATCGTTTGTTTAATGAATATAACTCAATACCGAAAAAGTATCCTTATGAATTGACGCGACGTGAAATTGAGGTCTTAGGTGCTCTTAAAGAGGGCCTTCGATATAAAGAAATTTCCCAAAAATTGTTTTTATCTGAAGGGACTGTAAGGAATTATGCTTCTTCTATATATATGAAGCTTAAGGTTTCAGGGAGAAGTGAAGCTGTAAAAAAAGCAGATGAGGAAGCTTTATTATAAATAATACGGATAATTTACTAGAATAGTTACATACACTACTATATAAATACAAATTAAAAAATTGACATAAAAACCGTCTTTCTTTTTAGGCGGGCGAGAGCAGCTGGTCATGCATAGAAGCGGTCATGTTGTATTCTACATAGCAGCATTATATGGCGAAAAATTAAAATAGATATATAGAATATACAAGTCAATCAAGAGCGTTCTTTTTTGTTGTTACTTTAAAATAGAATTCGTTATAGGAATAAAAAATCTTTGCGCACACACGCAAAGACTTTTTATTTTCGTTCCTCTAGTTTTCCAACACAAGAAGTGCAATACACTTCGCCGCTGAGTTCAATATATTTTTGAATATTTGTCATCCCACTTGGTGGATATTGCATGTACACCCAAGAACGTTCATGTACTGCAATTTCCTTCCCACATGTTGTACACATAGTTGATTTTTTACCAAACATAGTTAGTCCCCTTTACGATAACGAATTTTTCCTGCACAAAAGGCTGAACATAGTAAAAAGAGTGTGCCAAGTCCCCAGCCTCCAATTGCAGCATATGGTACAGCGTCTTTTAATGCCATGCCAGCGCTAATAGAAGCGACGAATAGCAAAATAAATACCGTCGTTAATTTTCTCATTGTATCCATATGAAGTTCCCCCTTTAAAAGTCTATATTTTTATTATAAGGTAAATTTCGGAAAAGAAATGTTTTTTCGATAAAGAAGTGTGATAGGTCTCACATTTTTTTACTGTTATATTATGTATGATAAAATTTAGAAAAGCTTATCAATGAGGAGGAAAAAAGAATGAGCGTCACAGAACATAAAAAACAAGCACCTGTACAAGTTCGTTGTAAAATCATCACAATCTCGGATACGCGTACAGAAGAAACCGATAAAAGTGGTAAGCTATTAAAAGAGTTATTAAGAGAAACAAATCATCAAGTAACAGCGTATGAGATTGTGAAAGATGATAAGGAAAGCATTCAGCAAGCTGTCTTGTCTGGATATCATCAAGAGGATGTTGACGTTGTATTAACTAATGGAGGAACAGGTATTACAAAGCGTGACGTGACAATTGAAGCTGTTTCTCCATTATTAGATAAGGAAATCGTTGGTTTTGGTGAGTTATTTCGAACGATTAGTTATTTAGAAGATATCGGCAGCGCAGCGATGCTAAGCAGGGCGATTGGCGGAACAATTGGTACAAAGGTGGTCTTTTCTATGCCAGGATCGACAGGTGCAGTTCGTCTGGCAATGAATAAATTAATTTTACCAGAGCTTGGCCATATTACATTTGAGCTGCATCGTCAATGAAAATAGCAGGAATTGTATTAGCCGGCGGGAGATCGAGTCGTTTTGGAGAGCCGAAAGCATTAGCAAATTGGCAGGGGAAAACATTTATTGAGCATAGTATAGAAGCGTTAAAAGAAGTTGTAACAGATATGGTTGTCATTAGCCATTCAGACATTACAGATGAGCTTTCACATATGCTGAATGTTCCTGTTATAGAAGATCTTGCGCTGTATAAAGGAAACGGCCCGCTTGCTGGTTTAGTAACAGGCATGGGATATGTAAGCGCAGACTGGTACATCGTTGCACCGTGTGACACACCAAATGTTTCGAAAGAGTGGGCACTGGAATTAATAGAACGAGCGGAAGAAGCATATGAAGCAATTGTTCCGTTAGCTGAAGGGCGGAAACAACCGCTTTTAGCACTATACCATTATAAAGTAAAAGAGAAAATAGAACGGTTATTAAAAGAAGAGAAAAGAAGTATGCAGGGGTTATTATCGCAGTGTAACGTTCAGTATGTAACGGTGACAGAAACAGATATTTTTGTAAATGTGAATACAAAGGAAGAATATAAGGAATTACAGAAGAAAAAGAGCAAATAAGGGGAGTACATAATGGAAAGCGAATTACTAAAAATATTTGATGAACATAGAAATCCAGTCGGAGTCGCAACACGTGAAGAAGTACATAAAATAGGGCATTGGCATGAAACATTTCATTGCTGGTTTATAAGTAGGGAAAATGGAGTAGATTATATTCATCTGCAAATTCGTAGTCATATAAAAAAGGATTATCCAAATTTGTTAGACATTACAGCCGCGGGACATATACTAGCTCATGAAAACGTGTACGACGGAATACGCGAAGTGCAAGAAGAAGTGGGGATTGATGTCTCGTTTGATGAACTTATATCATTAGGCATTATCAATTATTGCGTTACAATGGAAGATTTTATTGATAAAGAATTAGCTCACGTCTTTTTATATGAAATGAAAGGCACAATGGACGATTATACACTGCAAGCAGAAGAAGTGTCAGGTATTGTCAAAATTGACTTCAATAGTTTTGCTGAACTTTGGTTAGGAGAAAGAAATGAAATTACAGTAGAAGGATTCGAAATGAATGAAGCCGGAGAAAAAGTTTCTATTCATAAAACGATAGATAAAAGTTATTTTGTGCCGCATGAGCTTTCGTATTATGAGAGCATTATCACGTTGATGAGAGAGAATATGAAGTTATTGGTCTAAAAAATGATTGCTCTGTATTTACAAATCAAAATCATCCAAAAAAACAACCACATAAGATTGAATTAGCAAAAGCACTCATATTCGAATGCTTTTACTTTCGTAAAAATAATACATTTATATATCTAAAATATATAAATGTATTTTAATTTTTCGACACATAAGTCGTTGCTATGGAGAAAAAAGTGGTCTGCACTCGCTTTCTCACTTTGTTTTATCCCTTGCCCGTAGCAGAAAAAGACCCTGACCGCTCCTATGCATGGCCAGATGCTCTCGTCCCCCCTAAAGAAAAGAGGTTTTATGTTGTCTTTGTTAATTGTGTATACAGAATATTTAAATCAACAATCCCATAATAAGAGTACTATAATACATACCATCTATATACGTATCTTGTTGTAATAATCCTTCTTCTTTAAAGCCAACTTTCTTATAAAGTTCTATTGCTCTATCATTGTCCTCTCGAGTTACAAGATGTATTTTCTTAGTTGTTCCATTTCCTTTCGCCCATTCAATAAGTTCGTCCATCAATGTTCTGCCTAAACCAAGTCCGCAGTGTTCTTCTGCAATTACGATTCCGAGCGTTCCTACATGCTTCGTTCGCGCTTTTTGACTAGAGGTAATAGATGCGATACTGATGATCTCATTATCCATTGTTGCTAGCAATATAATTGAATGATTATCTGTTCTAGTAGACTCGATGAAGTTTTCATAATCATGTTGAGACATACTGAACCCATTTTTTCCGAACGAAAGAAAATCAGTTTCTCCGCCGACTATATTATAAAATTTGATCATAGACTGAGCGTCTTCTTGGACAGCTTCTTTTATCATCACTTCTTTACCATTTTTTAAACATATTTTTTTCATATTTCTCAGCTTCTTTCAATTTTAATTTTTCGAGATATAAATTGCTGCTATGCAGAATACAACATGACCGCTACTTGCTTTCTTCTTTTGTTTTAAACCTTGCATGTGGCAGAAAAAGGCCCTGACCGCTTCTATGCACGGCCAGATGCTCTCGTCCTCCCTGAAAAAGAAAGTTTTTTTAACTTGTATATAGTTATATCCATCATAATATTAATGTTTGAAATTTTATAGCTTTCATTTTTGAATTAAAAATATATAAATTCATTTTAATTTTCCGACATATAAATCGCTGCTATGCAGAATACAACATGACCGCTACTTGCCCTGTGCTTTAAACCTAGCCTGTGGCAGAAAAAGGTCCTGACCGCTTCTATGCACAGCCAGATGCTCTCATCCATTCAAAAGAAAGAAGTTTTTAATTTGTATATATAATAAAGCAAGGGGATTAGAATGATACAAAAAAGCGAAGAACCATAAAGATTCTTCGCTTTTTTGTAATTGAATACTAGGGTATCTTGCTATATATGAGGTAAATTCACTCTTTATATATATTATAACACTGTAAATTATTTGAATTTTATGCAATATTGCATATCGTACTTTTAGGATGTTGTCAGTTTGAGATGTGTTGGTTTGTTATTTATGTTAAGAAACACATATAAAGTTTCTGATTTGTGAATATCGATAGCTTACTTTGCGACGTCGTCCTGCTTGCCAGGTATATCCGGATACTCCGTGCGTTCTTACTTCAGTAGGGTAAAACCAAAAATTTCTTCCAAAAGGTCCTTGTCCTTTTAAGCCAATAAATCCCCATCTTCCTAAACAATTACACATCAATGATCGTATTTGACCCATTTGTACAGGAGAAGAAAATGTTGATGGTACTGATGGTGCTTGTGCCGGTGGTGCTGATGTTGGAGCATCTTCAGCATCGTCGGGACGATATACGTCATCATCGATTTCTCTTATGTCCTCGAAGGATTGATAACCAGGAGTTTGCATAGGGTAATACTGTGGTTGATTATAATTTGCATATGGAAAATACATTGGTTGATTATTCATGAAAACATCACCTCATCTTTTTTATCCACATTTACAATATCAGTATGTTGTGTACTCCTTATATGAAGCTTATTCATAGCCTAAAAATGCCTTTCTCTTCTGTTGAATCATTCACAAAGTGTTTAAAAACTATTCAAAAGTAATATGAAATCTTGCATATTTAATTTTATTCATTTAAATAATATGTTATCTTGTTTCAGTTATATATTGGTATGGAGGGACATTATGAAAAAGAAAATGAATAAAATTATGCTTGGAGTTAGTACAATGGCATTGTCGTTAGGGGCATTGCAAGCTGAAGTATCAGCGGAAGAAAAAGTACCTTACAATGTACTGCAAATGAAACCAGCAGGGATAGAAACGCCAAAAGATGCAGTTGCTCATTCCTCAAAAGCTGATGAAACATTATCATTTGAAGACCGTTTAAAAGTAGGAGATTTTTCACAGAAGCCAGCTTCCGCTAAGACAAGTGTGAAAGCGGAGCAGTCTCAGAAAAGCTATACTTTAGATGAACTGAATAAAATGAGCGATGAGGAGTTAATTAATACACTAGCAAATATTCGCAGCGGACAAATTAAAGGTTTATTTCAGTTTAATGAAGAAACAAAAGCTTTCTATAAAAATAAAGAGCGTATGCAAGTAATTATGAACGGATTAGAGAGACGAGGAAGTACGTTTACAAAAAATGATACAAAAGGAATTGATACATTTACTGAAGTGCTCCGTTCCGCTTTTTATGTCGGAGCTTATAATGAGGAATTAAGTTATTTAAAAGAGAGAAGCTTCAAGGATAAGTGTTTACCTGCACTGAAAGCAATTGCAAAGAATCCAAACTTTAAACTTGGTACAGCTGAGCAAGATTTGGTTGTAAATGCATACGGGGATTTAATGAGGAATGCTTCTAGTGACATTGAAACGGTGCAATATGCAGCAAAAATTTTAAAACAGTATAATAATAACCTTTCTACATATGAAAGTGACCGTAAGAAAGGAGATGCTGTATACGCTTTGATGGGAGCTGTCGATGCCAGTATAGATACTGATTGGGTCCTTTCGGGTAAAGAGCCAAATGCGACAATGTGGTATGGGAAGATTGATAGTTTTATAAATGAAGTCAATAAAATGGCGCTTATAGGTAATGTGACGGATAAAAATGGTTGGCTCATTAATAATGGGATTTACTATGCAGGACGTTTAGGGAAATTTCATAGTAATCCGAAGAAAGGGTTAGACGTTGTTACGCGAGCAATGGGGATGTATCCATATTTAGGAGAGCAATATTTTGGTGCGGCACAGCAGATTACTACAAATTACGGCGGAGTAGATGCGAACGGAAAAACAGTAAATTTAGATCAAATTAAAGAAGAGGGAAAGAAGAAATTTTTACCTAACACGTATACATTTGATGACGGGGCGATTGTCTTTAAAACGGGAGATAAAGTGACAGAGGAAAAAATCCAAAGAATGTACTGGGCTGCGAAAGAAGTAAAAGCACAATATCATCGTGTAATCGGAAATGATAAAGCATTAGAACAAGGGAATGCGGATGATGTATTAACAATCGTGATTTATAATACGCCAGATGAATATAAATTTAACCAGCAATTGTACGGATACGAAACGAGTAATGGTGGTATTTATATAGAAAACGTCGGAACGTTCTTTACATATGAACGTACACCGCAGCAAAGTATTTTTAGTTTGGAAGAATTGTTCCGTCATGAATTTACACATTATTTACAGGGAAGATATGAAGTGCCTGGATTATGGGGGCAAGGGGAATTACAGCAAAATGAACGTTTGACATGGTATGAAGAAGGAAATGCAGAATTTTTTGCGGGATCGACGCGTACGAATAATGTAGTGCCGCGTAAGAGTGTTATAAGAGGTTTATCAAACGAACCAGCAAAACGCTATACAGCAGAACAAACACTATATGCAAAATACGGAACGTGGGATTTTTATAACTATTCCTTTGCATTGCAGTCTTATATGTATAATCACAAATTTGATACATTTGATAAAGTACAAGATTTAATTCGTGCAAATGATGTGCAAGGTTATGATGCATACCGAGAGGCGTTAAGTAAAGATGCACAATTGAATAAAGAATATCAAACATATATGCAGCAATTAATTGATAATCAAGAAAAATTTACTGTGCCGCAAGTATCAGATGATTATGTAGTAAGTCATGCACAGAAAGCATTAGCTGAAGTGAAGCAGGAAATTGCGGATGTTGCGAATGTAAAAGATGCAACGATTACAAAGCACAAGTCTCAATTCTTTAATACGTTTACAGTTGAAGGTACGTATACAGGCAATGCAACGAAAGGTGAATCTGAAGACTGGAAAACGATGAGTAAACAAGTGAACGAAGCATTAGAGAAGCTGTCACAAAAAGAGTGGAGCGGTTATAAAACAGTAACAGCGTACTTTGTAAATTATCGTGTAAATAATGAAAATCAGTTCCAATATGATATTGTTTTCCACGGCATTGCAACAGATGAAGGCGCAAATCAAGGAACGATTGTAAGGCGAAAAGATTCATATTCTGGGGAAGAAAATAACGCAATTCAGTTTAAGAGAGAGAGTTCAAAAGCTGAAGATCGAAACATCGTTTCTTATCTTTGGGACTTTGGAGATGGGGAAACAAGTACAGAAGAAAATCCTACGCATGCGTATGAAAAAGCAGGAACGTATACGGCAACCTTAACAATGGAAGATGATCAAGGAAAAGAAAGTAAAGAACAAGTGACAGTTCATGTAGAGCGAGCAAGAGCAACATATTACGGAGAAGAAAATAGCGCAATTCAGTTTAAGAGCGATAGTTCAAAAGCTGAAGGTCGAAAAGTTGTTTCTTACCTTTGGGACTTTGGAGATGGGAAAACAAGTACAGAAGAAAATCCTACTCATACATATGAAAAAGCAGGAACGTATACGGCAACCTTAACAACGAAAGATGATAAAGGAAAAGAAAGTAAAGAACAAATGACAGTTAGTGTAGATCGAATAGGAGCAACTGAAACAGAACCAAATAATCATCTTGAACAAGCAAATGTAATTCCGTTTAATACGCTTCTCAAAGGTTCACTTGATAATGAAGATGCTAAGGATATTTATACATTTAACGTGTCATCACCAAAAGAAATGGATATTTTGGTCAAAAACAAAGATAACATCAACATGATGTGGGTACTTTTTCATGAATCAGATATGAAAAACTACGTTGCAGCCGAAAGACCTGATGGGAGCCCTGATGGAACTATACTTAAAGGGAAGTTTACTGCAAAACCAGGGAAGTATTATTTATATGTGTATGCCCCTAATTTTGTAACCGGGACATATTCTGTTAAAGTAAAATAAAGATAGAAATAGAGATATTTCTTTATAGAAAGAAGTGTCTCTACAAACTGTTGAAAAACGATTTTTTCAACAAAGTGAGAAGAAAGCAGATTATATTTGCTTTCTTCTTTTTTGCTATTTGTATACGTTAAAATTTAGAATAAACAAAGAGGATAGCTAGAGAAATAGTTTGTAGGAGACTCGGCAGTGAGAGTCTTCATGCACTGATTCAAAAATTGTTTCTTCCGAATAGTCGTTTCTGGTAAGGAATCCCTGCTTTCCATGATATTGAGATAGTTGTTTGTCTGTATTCATATGTATATTCCTCTTTTATGCATACGTAAAAAAACTAAAATTCAATGAGAAAAGTAGGAATTTTGCAAGTAAGAAGGAGTTACAGCATATGTCTCGAAAATTAATGGAGTAAAGTATCGGATATAGCGGGGGAAATATATGAAAAGATGGGGAATTGAATTACTGCTTTTATGTGTTGTTATCATATGGGGCGTCAATTATACAATCGGAAAATACGGACTCGTAGAATTAACTGCAATCCAATTTACAGCCATTCGCATGGTTACTGCGGCACCGCTGTTATTGTTGCTAACGTTTTACATAGAAAAATCGCTTTATATTGCATGGAAAGATATGATAAGACTTATTTTTGTTAGCATGGTTGGGATTACGCTGTATCAAACGTTATTTATGGAGACGATTCAATATACGTCTGCAACAAATGCATCGTTATTAATCTCGATTTCTCCCATTTTTACGACGATGTTTGCTGTATTTTTGAAAGAAGAGCAGTTTTCATCACGTAAACTTGTTGGATCAGTTATTGCGTGTATCGGAGCGGCACTTGTATTACTTGCAGGGCATTCTCTTGTGCAATCTTTTTATGGTAATGCAATTGGGCTCATTACTTCGATTTGCTGGGGATTGTATCCTGTTTTAGCAACGCCGCTTATGAAAAGGTATTCTGCTTTGCGCGTAACGGCCTGGGCTTCAGCAATTGGTGCGGTGCCGCTTGTATTATTGAGCGGTTGGCAAATTGTTCAGTTACCTTTTGCGATCGAGCACAGCAGTACATGGTTTTCGTTACTCTATTCCATTTTTCTTGTTACTGTATTTGGGCTTGTGATGTGGTACGTTGGGATTCAAAAAATTGGTGCATCACATACGATGGTATATATGTACATTACACCGTTTGTAGCGGTTTTATTTGCAGCAATATGGGCAAGAGAGCAATTATCTTTACAACAATTGATTGGCGGGCTCGTTATTTTTATTGGTTTATGGTTTGTAAAGTCAGAGAAACGGTTACTTGTAATAGAAGAAAAGTGACTATTTTGTAATAAATAAACCTACTAAAACTATTAATTAGCAGGTTTATTTATTATCTTTATATTAGGACATTTTTCTTTTAATAAACGAATAAATGTCTCCTCGTCTTGCGGCACACAAACTGTTATTATATCAAATAAACCATACATAATTTCTAATCGCTGTCTTGTCCATTTGTTTGAATCCAATGGTTTTCCGTAGTATTTCATATGTTGGAGATCATTAAAAGGGATTTCGGTGTTTGTGAAATAATATTTAATAATGAGTGATTCATCAGTGATTGTGTAAGTAGATTTATAAACAAATAAAAAGTTGATTATGTTTAACAAAATCATACAACTTAAGTAAATATTATTCGTTTCTTGTATGAAAAATAGTGCAATAAAAAAGAAAATAGTCAGTAAAAGTATAAGCATATGAAAAGGATTTTGCTTTACTTTGAATTTCATGTATATCCACCTCGGTATCTTTGGTACATAAAATAATTATAATACAATAATTACTTTGGAAAATATGCATAATTGCATATTTTATTTTTTGTTAATAATGTAAAATTTTTAATATATTCTCATTTTTTGTTATGGGATGAATAAAAAGAAAGGTCTTGATCATATGCCAGGAATTAAAATTACGAAAGCAGATGAAGAATTAATGATTGAATGGCAATTAGCAAAAATTCGTATTCCATTGAAGGAAATTATTGAGGTTACTGAAGATGACACTTATGGTGGAAAAGAAGCGAAAGCTATTCGAATCGGAATGCCGCAAGGGACAACAGATCGAATTTTGATTAGGACTAAAAAACAAGCTTATTTGTTGTTTACTACAAATAAAACTTCAATTTTAAATACGATACACTCAGCTCGTATTAACGGGTAGTAAGATTTCTTCAAAAATTTTAAGATTGAAGCTTCCGCTAATGGGATTCCTCCCACTGATAGAAGTTTCAATCTTAAGTTAAACTTCCATATGTTTAGCTCAACAAGAGTGAGATTACGCCAGCATTTCCGCTTTTCGGTTTTGAATTACATCTTCATAATGCATAACAAGGTCGTTGAAAATTTCATCCC
This sequence comes from Bacillus bruguierae, assembly GCF_037104725.1. Lineage (NCBI taxonomy): Bacteria > Bacillati > Bacillota > Bacilli > Caryophanales > Bacillaceae > Bacillus > Bacillus bruguierae. The sequence continues at coordinate 19,006 of NZ_JBAWSX010000001.1, forward strand.
AGCTTTGTGTTAAAGCGTAATTTCTACCTTGTTGCCCCATATACTCACGCTTTATTGGATGATCAAGCAATGTATAAATACAAGATAAAAAAGAGTCTATTTGTTTCGGCTCACAAAGAAGACCAGTTGCTCCGTTTGTAATAATGTTTTTCACACCGCCTGCGTTTGCACCGATAACCGGTGTGCCGCATGCCAGCGATTCTAAGACGACGTTTCCGAATGTTTCTGTTGGGGATGGGAATACCATAATATTTGAACAAGCATATGCTTCAGCTAATTCATCTCCTTGTAAATATCCAGTAAATGTTATATTTTCTGTCATTATTTCTTTTATTTCACCAGCGAAAGGGCCATCTCCGACGATTAGCCAATGAATATCATTTTGTCGTTTTTTTGTTGTTTGTTTTATTAATACCAGCAAGGTTTCAATATCTTTTTCAGGAGCTAAACGTCCAACGTAAGAGAGGATGTACGGTGATGTGATGCTATATTTTTTTCGAAATGCGTCTTGATCGTAATGAGGATGAAATAGATTGCAATCTACTCCTCGGCCCCAAAGATATAAGTCTTGGAAGCCTTTTTTCTGTAGTTGTTGCATCGTTTCAAGAGAAGGAACGAATGTTTTTTGCAGAGCGCTATGAAACCATTTTAAATAATTCCATAACATCTTGGAGAAGAATTCAATTTTATAATATTGTAAATATGCATCAAAATCTGTGTGATATGAGCCGACGAGAGGGATGTTCAGTTTTTTTGCGTAATACATACCGCAAAGCCCCATGTTAAAGGGGGTTGCGACATGGATAAGATCCGGCTGAAATTGAAAGAGTTCTTTTTTGATGAAACGTGGATTTGGAAATGCTAATCGGCATTCTGGATAGAGCAGTTTAAGCGGGATGCTTTTCATTTTATTGACGTTGGTAACGAAGTGATCTTCCGTTGTATGATGCGGGGCAAATACAGAGTAAGCAATATTTTGTTTTTGCAAATACTGTGTAAAACGATCGAGTGTTTTGGCAACACCGTTCACTTGCGGTGTAAACGTATCTGTAAAGATGGCAATCTTCATCAGATTCCCTCCTTCTTCTATATAAAAAGTGGAATGAATTGATAATAAGAAACAATGCCGGCTATTGTCCCGAGACACATGCCAACGAGTACATCAGATGGATAGTGCAGGCCAAGATAAATACGCGAAATGCCCACGCTAATTGCCACTGGAAGTAGCAAAAATGTTATGCTTGGTTCATATAATAGAAAAGGGATAATCACAGAAAAGATAGCCGTCGTGTGTCCAGATGGAAAAGAATGATCCGCTAATGGATTCGTCGGATACTTTGCATTATGAATGGTTAAATAAGGACGTTTTCGCGGATAAAACTTTTTTAAAATTTGCACAGGAATATGACTAATCGCAAGGGAAATAGCACTTGCAATTGCTATGCCTCGTAAAGATCCGTTTGTGAGAACAAGTAAGAATATAATAAGAGAGATTGTAAAGGTTGCACCGCCCATATGTGTAATGGTGCGAAAAAAGATGTTTAATGTTTTACGCTCGAAATAGCGATTAATTCCTTTGAAGATGTAGCACTCTATTTTATATAAGGAGCTAATGGGTCTAGTTTTCATCAAACTTCTCCTCCTAACTGAAGTCTCACTTTTATTTTAATGAAATTTTATTGAGGGAATACTAAGGTTTTGTAAAGAAAATGTAGAGTTTTACGAAGAAAAAGCTGCCGTTTCAGGTGGCAGCTAAAAATTTTATTTCGTTTGTAAACTTTTATAATATTGTCCTTTTTCGACGTATTGACGACGAATGCGAGCCATATCTTCACGGTCTTCATCCGTTAGTTCACGGATTACTTTGGCCGGACGACCGAATGCAAGTGTATTTGGCGGGATTTTCTTTCCTTGCGGTACTAAACTGCCGGCACCGATAAATGCACCTTCACCAATTTCAGCTCCGTCTAAAATAATGGACCCCATGCCAATTAATGCATCTTTTTTCACTGTACAGCTATGTAAAATGACTTGATGTCCAATTGTAACATCATCTTCTAAAATAAGCGGGTACTTTGGACTTTGATGAAGTGTACATTGATCTTGTATATTGGTCCGGTCTCCGATAATCGTTGGAGAAACATCTCCACGGATGACAGTGTTAAACCAAATGCTTGATTCTTCACCAATTGTAACATCACCTGTAATTGTGACGTAGTCAGCGATAAATGCGCTATTAGCAATTTTCGGATGTTTGTCTTTGTAAGGATAAATCATATAAGTAACCTTCCTCTCCTAGAAACTAATATTAGTGTAGCAAATTATGAAATAGAGTGAAATGGAGGAATTTTATGTGGAATTATGAAGCGGAAGAGGCAAAAGGTGTTATAGTTATGGTACATGGTGCAATGGAGCATCATGGACGTTACGAGGCACTTGCAGACATGTGGCGCTATCTTGGCTTTCATGTTGTGATGGGAGATTTACCTGCGCACGGAACAACTTCAAGAAATAGAGGACATATTACGTCATTTGATGAATACATAGAAGAAGTAAAGACATGGATTAAAGAAGCGAAAAAATATTACTTGCCCCTTTTCCTATATGGACATAGTATGGGAGGGTTAATAGTTATTCGCGTGCTGCAAGAAACGAAAATGGATGTGCAAGGAGTAATCTTGACTTCGCCGTGCTTAGGAGTGTTATCAATGCCGAAACTACCGCTTCGTACCATTGCGAAAGTACTAAATGCTGTAGCCCCGAAAATGCAATTTAATTCGAATATTACAGTCGAAATGGCGACACGTAATCATGAAATTCGCGATGCAATGGAAAATGACTCATTGTTCTTGCGCAAAGTATCAGTTCGTTGGTATAGTGAGTTAATTAAAGCGGTAGAAATTGCACATGAAAAACGAAATGAATTTCCAGACGTACCGCTCTTGCTAATGCAGGCGTGTGAGGATAAACTTGTAGATAAAACACGTGTCTGTAGCTGGTTTGATAGTCTGAAAATTAGTGACAAAGCATATAAAGAATGGCCAAACTGTTATCATGAGCTATTTAATGAGTATGAGAAAGATGATATTTTTGCATATGCAAAATCATTTGTGGAAACGCATTTAATTTAGGAAACAAAAATAAATAATTACCAGTATATATTTTAAAAGTATTTGACCATATTCATTTAGAGGAGATGAAGAACGAAGTGAAAGTACCGAGTAACCCCATAACGCTCATGGCGAAAGTATACCGAGATGTGTTTCCGGTTGTACACCATGAGCTCGCAATGTGGAAAGAACGCGCCTACCATATTCCGAATGATGAACTTCATAATCAAGCGTTAGCGAGCATTGAGCATAAAACATTTCACTGTGAAGGCGGCAGCATTTTAGCGCTGCTTGCCGATGAACATCGCGAGGAATGTATTCGATTCATTGTAGCGTACCAAACGATTAGTGATTATTTGGACAATTTATGCGACCGTAGTACATCACTTGATCCAAAGGATTTTGCAGCGCTCCATGAGTCAATGCTTGCGGCGCTAACACCAGGAAGCGAAGGAAGCAACTATTATCGTTACCGTGATGATCAAGATGACGGTGGTTATTTAGATGAACTTGTAGCAACTTGTCAAGAAGTGCTTGCAAAGACGAAGCATTATAACAAGATTGCCCCGATTCTTCATGAACTTGCTTGTTATTACTGTGATTTGCAAATTCATAAACATGTAAAGCAAGAAGAGAGAGAAGATCGCTTGAAAACGTGGTTTGCAGCGCATCGTGAAAAAGTTCCGCCAATGAGCTGGTTTGAATTTTCAGCTTGTGCAGGTTCTACGCTAGGTATTTTCTGTCTTGTAGCATATGCATTCCATGATGAATTAACAGACGATGATATTATGAAAATTAAACAAGGGTATTTTCCTTATGTACAAGGATTACATATTTTACTTGATTATTTCATTGACCAAGAAGAAGATCGTATTGGCGGAGATTTAAATTTTTGTAGTTACTATGAAAATAAAGAAGCAACTCTTGAGAGATTGAAACATTTTGTAATAGAAGCAGAAAGAAGCTTGGAACAACTGCCACATATGAAATTTCATCGCCTCATAAGCCGCGGGTTGCTTGGAATTTATTTATCAGACGAGAAAGTGTCACAGCAAAAAGAAATGCAACACATGGCACGGCGCATTGTGAAATACGGCGGCTTTACTTCGCGCTTTTTCTATTGGAATGGAAGGATGTATCGCAAGAAGATAGCACAGTGATGAAAACGAGCTGAGCTGTATTCTACAGAGGTAGGAGGCAGCTCCGCTCGTTTTTTTATGAGGATTATCTCTTCCTAGTTCCTCATTGGATTTATTTAGCACCTTCGTATTTATATGGTAAAATATAGATGCGGAGGTGCTAAAATGAAAAAATTCTTTAAAAAGTTATATGATAATACCGAAGTTTCGTTATTAGTATGCCTTTCTATTTCATTTGTACTTGGCATTTATAATATGCTGATAAAAGCAGGTGGGCCAACAACTGTAGATTACATCATGCAGGCGGTATTAGCAGTTGTTATTATTGTGGATATCTGGTTTTTAAAACATCAAGAAGAAACGAATTAAGGAGCGCTCATATTTTTGTATGAGGGCTCCTTTTGTTCAATTAGATTTTTGATAAGCTAAATACTTATTTACAATAGCTTTGGCAAGACATGTAGAGGAATCTACAACGTAAAGATGATTTTGTTTTGTTTCTAATATGACATTTAAATCTGTACATGCTATGACAACAGCATCGACAGTTTCAGTTAATTCTGAGCATAGTGTATTCCACGATTGACTCGCTTCGTTTAGTTGTCCTATTTTTATTTTATATATAATTTGATTGATAGCAGTTTGCCAGCTATTTTTTTGAATATATTGTATACCACGTTTCAAAAATCCCTCTTGATATATACCAGATTGAACGGTCGAATCAGTTGCTAAAAGAGCTAATTTTTTTACGTGATAAGGTATTTCTTTTATTGTTTCATCGACTATATTTAATAGTGGAATTGAAATGGAACTATGCAGTTGATCAAAATAAAGGTGTGCAGTATTACATGGCATAGCAATAAAATCGACACCTGTACTTTCAAGTTTTTGTGCCCCGTTTATAATTGCTCTTTTCATATCTTCATGATTAATAGCTTTATCGATATAGAACGGTGTTGGACATGAATAAATCATCATATGAGGAAAGTCCATGTCATCTTTCGCACCATAAATTTCTTGGCATTGCTTTACTACGTTATCAACGAATGGCCCAGTAGACTTCGGCCCCATTCCAGCTAGTATTCCAATCATGGTTGTTCATCCCCTTTGTTTTAATTCGAATATAGAAATTCTTGTTTCGTATGAAAGAATCCTTCTTAGACAATAAAAAATACGCGCAGTATGCACGTATTTTGGTAGGTGTATTCATGCTGTAATTTGTCGAAGGGTCTTTATCCTGTGTCGAAGCGCCGATATATTTCAAAAGTCGCCGATATATTGGCCAGGCGCTTTATCCCGCATTAACGGGCAGTAAAGTGGGTATGCACGGGGAAGAAAACTGCCCGTAAAAGCCCGATTGGGCGGGCTTTCCATCAGTGAGAAAAGCGTCACTGATGGAAGTTTCACTTTATCTCTTTTCAATCGCAATAATAAACGGCGGGTTATTTTGTTGGTTCATAAATTCGTACTTCAGTACGTGTGCTTCTTTTTGATCTAGCTGCCCGGCAAATTTGACAACGGCATCGCGTTCTATTTGTCCTTCAGGATGTCCGTGATAAATGACAAGAATGATAATTCCTTCTGGTGCCATAACTTCTAATAACTGCTGCAAGGCAGAAAGAGTTGAGTTTGGTTTTGTGACGATGTTTTTATCACCGCCAGGAAGATAGCCTAAGTTAAAGATAGCTCCTGTTACTTTTCCTTTTGCGTCTTCTGGTAATACGGCTGTTAATGTATCGTGGCTATCATGAATAAGAACGGCACGCTCAGTCAGTCCTTTTTCTTGCAGCCGTGTGCTTGAATTGGTAATTGCTTCTTCTTGAATATCGAAGCCAAATACTGTTCCATTCTCGCCGACAAGCTCTGCTAAAAAGCACGTATCATGTCCGTTGCCGAGCGTTGCGTCAACAGTGTAATCTCCTTCTTTCACCGCTCGTTCTAGCAGCGTGCGGGCAAAAGGTAAGATGCGTTCTAATTTCATACTGTCTTCACCTCATTTGCATATTTACCTTGCCAGCTGCCGCGGCGTACAAATTCAGCATCAATTGCATTTAATACTTCCCACTTGTTCAAGCTCCACATCGGACCGATCATTAAGTCAGGTGGACCGTCACCTGTGATGCGATGTACGATGACATCTGATGGAATGATTTCAAGCTGGTCAACAACGAGATTTACGTAATCCTCAAGAGATAGAAATTGTAGTTGTCCTTTTTCATATTGCTTCACCATAGGCGTTCCTTTTAATAAGTGTAGCAAATGAATTTTAATTCCTTGAATATCAAGTTTTACCACTTCGCGCGCTGTTTCCATCATCATGTCATAGTCTTCAAGAGGGAGACCGTTAATGATGTGTGAGCACACGTTAATGTTATGCTTACGAAGTTTATTTATACCTTCTACATAAGAAGGATAATCGTGAGCGCGGTTAATCAAAAGCGCTGTACGTTCATGTACGGTTTGTAAGCCAAGCTCGACCCAAAGGTACGTACGCTTATTTAGATCAGCTAAATATTCGACAACATCATCAGGTAAGCAGTCTGGCCGGGTAGCGATAGAAAGACCGACAACGCCGTCTTCTTTTAAAAGTGGTTCGAATTTTTCTTTTAACACCTCAACAGGAGCGTGTGTATTCGTATAAGCTTGGAAATAGGCAATACACTTACCATCTTTCCATTTCGTATGCATTTTTTCTTTCATTTCATGATATTGCGTAACAACATCATCACGGCGGTCACCGGCAAAGTCTCCGGAACCAGCCGCACTACAAAATGTACAGCCACCGTACGCAACTGTGCCATCACGGTTTGGGCAGTCAAATCCAGCATCTAAAGAAACTTTAAAGATTTTCTCGCCGAAATGCCCGCGTAGATGGTAGTTCCACGTATGGTAACGTTTATTGTCGTTTGAATATGGGAAAGGATTTTGGACCTTCATAGTTATTCCTCCTCAAAGATATGAGCAAAAATCATTATAACATACTCATAAGGTTCATATAGAACGGACAAGCTAAAGGAGAAATATTGGTAAGGAGGAACAATCATGGCAGAGCGTGAATCACTGGAAGCGTGCATCCAAAATGCACATCAAGCAATGGAATATGCAAAAGAACAATTGGACATTGGAATGAGACAAGAGCATTACAATAAAATGAACTACTCTGATGCGCAGCTTCAATTAGAACAAGCTTACAATGAGATGCAAACGATGCAGCACTATGCAAATGATGAACAACGTGAACAGCTGAATCGTGCACGTATGGCAATACGACAATTACAACATCAAATGATTATTACACCGCATTAATAAGGAGCGATAAGGATGGCAAAGCGTTCAGATCAAAATAACCCAGAGCAAAAAACACAAAACGGACATAATGCTGAGTTTTCAAATGAATTAGATCCAGTAGTACAAGCAAAGCAAAGAAATCGTAAAAAAGGCCAACCACAAAAATCAAAGCAATCAGAATAAACCAGGTCGAAATATGACCTGGTTTTATTTCTTATGGAAATTTGCTTTCTTTTTCATACGTACGAGAGATGTATTATAATAATGCTCGAATATCACAGAGCGGAGGAATGAAACATGATTGTACATATCGGCACAGTAGCCGTGTACGTAGATGACCAGCAAAAGGCACTACAATTTTGGACAGAGAAAGCGGGATTTGAAGTATACCGTAATGATCCAATGGGGCCAAATGCAAGTTGGATTGAAGTAGGACCGAAAGATACACGTTCTCACCTAGTTATTTATCCAAAATCAATGATGAAAAATGCAAATGAACTAAAAGCATCGATTGTATTTGTAACGGAAAATATGACAGATACATATGAAACAATGAAGAAAAATAGTGTGGAATTTACACAAGAGCCAAATGAAATGCCATGGGGTACATTTGCCATTTTTAAAGATAACGAAGGTAATGAGTTTGTTTTAAAAGGATAAAATGAAAGAAGCTGAGCTTATATGAGTTCAGCCTCTTTTATGTTCGTTATGGTAAAATAATGTAACTTTATTACGTGAAATGAAAATATATATCTTAAAATAACAAGCGGCTCCATATGCTACGTGTTTACATGTAACATATGGAGCCGTTTATATATCTTACAAAATTGTAAGATAAATGTAAGTTTAATCTATGGCAGGAAATGCTTTAAAAGAGCAAAATAGGAACAGGAAAACAAAGTACAGGAGGATTTATATGAAAACACCAGTTGTAGACGTAAAGAATGTTCAAAAAGTATACGGTAAAAAAGGTGAAAGTCAATCACATGCATTAAAGGGTGTATCATTCTCCATTCAAGAAGGTGAATTTGTTGGGATTATGGGACCTTCTGGTTCTGGAAAAACAACATTATTGAATGTTATTTCAACATTAGATAAAGCGACGGACGGCGTTGTTGAAATTGCAGGTACAGATATTACGAAAATGAAGCAGGGGGAATTATCTGATTTCCGTTCACAAAAATTAGGCTTCATATTTCAAGACTTTAACTTACTAGAAAACCTATCAATTTATGAAAATATTGCATTGCCTCTTTCACTGCAAGGGGTTCCTTCAAAAAAGATTGGACCGAAAGTAGAGAAGGTAGCGGAAATGCTAGGAATTTCAGAGATTCTTCAAAAATATCCATCTGAAGTATCTGGGGGACAAAAGCAACGTTCAGCGGCGGCACGTGCACTTGTACATGAACCAGCCATTATTTTAGGTGACGAGCCAACAGGAGCGCTGGATTCCAAAAACGCAACAAGTTTGTTAGATGCGATGACAAACTTAAATGAAGAACAAGGTGTTTCTATTATGATGGTTACACATGATCCGTATAGTGCAAGTTATTGCCGACGTATTTTATTTATCCAAGATGGTGAGTTATATAAAGAAATTCACCGCAAGGGTACACGTGAAGAATTTTATAAAGAAATTTTAGATGTGCTGGCAGACTTAGGCACACAAAAAGCGTAAGAAAGGAGAGGCAGGCATGTTATTTAAGCTTTCCATGTCAGGACTGAAAAGTAAGCTGAAAGACTATATTGTCTTACTCGTTGGTCTTGTTATGTCAATTTCGATTTTTTACATGTTTCAAACGTTAGCACTAAATAAAGCGTTTATTGAAGCGAATTCTGTAATTAGTAGTATTCAATTCGTCTTCCATGCAGGTGCGGTACTATTAGCTATCATTACATTCTTCTACATTTTATATGCAAATTCTTTCTTACTATCACTTCGTCAAAAAGAATTTGGTATGTACATGATGCTAGGAGCGAAAAAACATAAGGTTACAATGCTCATGTTTATTGAAACAATTGTATTAGGAGCAGCATCTCTTATAGTTGGTATTGCAGTTGGTATAGGGCTAGCGCAAGGAATTGGTAAACTACTTATGCAGCAGCTTGAGTTTACTGCAGGTGGCTATCATGCGTTTTATGTCCCATCTATGCTTGTTACATGTATTTTCTTCTTAGTACTATTTGTTTTATCAGCAATTATGAATAGTATCAAATTATCGCGTATTACGGTTCTGCAACTGGTTCATGCAGATTCTAAAACGGATCGTGTTTCTAAAACAGGAATAAAGACTGTTATAGCTGCATTCGTTGGAATTATTCTGTTAGCAATCGGCTATGCTTCTATGGTTTACATGGACAAGTTGGCGCAAATGGGAATTATTATAGCATTAATTACTGTAACGTCCGGAACTTACATGTTATTTGGAACATTCCTTCCGCTTATTATTAAAAAGCTTAAAAGTAATAAAAAGGTTACTGAAAAAGGACTTAATGCCTTTACATTTGCACAATTAAATTTCCGTATTAATAGCTTAACAAAAGTATTAGCGACAGTAGCGATGTTAGTTGCGCTTGGAGCAGGTGCGATTTCTGGCGGTATGGCATTTAAAAATAATGTTATGCTTACTGTAGATGGTTTGGCAATTTATGATGTTGCAATTCATAATCCAACAGCCGAAGAAAAGAAAATTTTAGATGGTATTACATTTAAAGAGAAAAATGAATATCGTTATAAAATAGATGATAAATATGTGTATTATTTAAAAGAAGATTTAGAGAAAAATCGTCCTTTAATACAAGATTTAAAAGTTTTTAAAGGGATGAAAGATATCGGTAAAGTAAAACGAGCTTCTGAAGAACTGCCAGTAGGTGCGATTTTGAGTTCCAGTCAAGAAAAATCTGATAATGTGATTCCAAAAGAGTGGGATCAGGCATTAAGCACAATTCATCTATCTTATGTATCCCCTAATCAAACAATCAAAATTGTAGATCAAAAAATGTATGATGGTTTGCAAGGCAAAGAGGGTGTTGCATTAATTGGAAAAGTAGATGATTTCTTAACATATAAAAAAGAATGGAAAAAAATTGACGAATTGCAGCTAGCTAAATATAAAAATATAAAAGAAAATTCCTTGCAAAGTAAGAACCAATTTTATACTGGATTTTACGGCATTGCAAGCGGAACAGTATTTATGGGATTCTTCTTAGGAATTGCGTTCCTAGCAATGATGGCAAGTTGTTTAATGTTTAAAATTCTTTCAGGAGCATCAAGCGATATTACACGTTACCAAATGCTTCGCAAAATTGGCGTTCGCCGTGAATTATTAACGAAATCAATTTACAAAGAGTTATTCTTAGTATTCCTATTCCCAGGAATCGTAGGGATTGTCCACGTATTAGTTGGTATGAACATCTTCTCGTTCATTTTAATTAATCCTTACTTCCGTGTATGGCTTCCAATCTTGATTTTCGTAGTCATTTATATGATCTATTATTTTATTACCGTTCAATTGTATAAAGGAATTGTTCTTCCGAAAGAGGAATAGAATTTGGGAAATACCGAGCGGTGATGCTCGGTATTTTTACATCTACAAGAATGATTTAACTTAGTAAATCTGATATAAAGTTTTTTGTGCTACGATTATACGAGGGGGGAGAAAATGAACAAGAAAAAAATAGTATTCGGCTTATTATTTATCCCGCATTAACGGGCAGTAATACTCCCACCTCAAAATTCAGCGAAAGCAAAGAAGTTAGGTGGGAGATAAACTGCCCGTAAAAGCCCGATTGGTTTAACTAATAATCAGTGGGGGATGAAGAAAACCCCCACTGATTAAAGTTTCACTTTATATTCGTTCCTTTATTTATATCTTTCTAATAGAGCATGAAGATAAAGTAGCGCTAACACCTGATATGATATCAAAGGTGCAATATTTAGAAACAGATTCGGTTGCCGGGGGTATGATTACAGATGGCGGGAAAGATGCGAGAGATGTATTTCAAAAGTTAACGAGTTCAAAAAAAGTGGTGACACAAAAAGAATTTTTTAAGAAGAGATTTTTTGAACAATCTTCGCACTGTAAAATTGATTTTGTGTTAGATGACGGGAAAAGAATTACATTTAATGTAGTATTGTTTAGCGTTGAACCATACTATGCCGAAGCTTATGTTCAATGTGTTGGAAACAAAACAATCTATCACTTAAATAAAGAAGATGCAACAGATATAGGAATGCAATTTGTTAATCGATAATTTGCTAACTTTAAAAAGCACTTATGAAATTTTCAAAAGTGCTTTTTTTAATGAACAAGGATTTTATACACAAATCCCCCCTTATCAAGAAGGGTAGCTTGATAAGGGGGGACGCTAAAAAGAAAGAGTAGGAGAAACACAAGCATGGAAGTGAACAGTAAAATGGTTAAAAACTTAATTTTCGGAAAATTATAAAGCTGAAGGGTTTTTTCGTTTTACTCTTTCTTTATAATATGAGTGTATCATTAAAAATAAAATGAATCAATAAAAAAAGACAATATTCTTATTAATTCGACATTTTTCGATATTATTTTTATTCGCGACAGAACAATTAACTTCAGGATGCTTTTGATTGAAAGGGAATTTTTATGTCAAATAATTTATACATGACTAAATTATTGGTGTATAAATCATTAGATTATTCTGATAAAAATTCATTTTTTCTATGAAATTTAATATTGGCATGGTTCTTGCTTATCTGAAATAAGGAAGGGGGATAAATAAATTTAGCAGTAGCTGCAATAAGGGAATACTTATTGAAAATATTGGCACTTATTTTACAGGTATCAATGGGGATGAGGTTGTCTAGTAAAGGTACATGAAAGAAAGCTTTAGTTTAAAAAGTCAGAATTTTCATTATTTTAAAAAGGAGGAGATAGCATGGCGAAATACTCGAAATTTTATAAACTGATGCTTGGTGTTGGGCTTGTTACTATATCATGTAATGGCATGCAAATTCAAGCAGAGGCAAAAGAGAAAAATACGAAGAATGTATTACAAATGGAGCCGGTAGGATTAAAGAAATCCGTTGATGAGTTAGCGCACTCTTCGAACGTACAAGAAAGTCCATCTTTTACAAAACGGTTAAAGTTAGCAGATTTATCGCAGCGTCCGCCAGCACCAAAAGAGGATGCTAAACAGCTGGCTGAAGAAAAAAAATATTCGATGGCTGAATTAAATCAATTAAGCAACAAACAATTAGCCGATCTTCTTGTTACGATTCAATGGTATCAAATTCCGGAATTATTTCAGTTTAATAGTGATAGTCTGAAGTTCTATCAAGATGATAGCCGGATACAAGCGCTTATTGATAAACTAGCAGAACAAGGCCAAGCGTATACGCAGGACGATTCAAAAGGAATTGAGACATTAGTAGAAGTTATACGTTCGGGATTTTATTTAGGTTTTTATCATCAAGAATTAAGTAAACTAAGTGAACGCAGCTATCATGATAAATGTTTGCCATCTTTGAAAGCGATTGCAAAAAATCCGAATTTTAAACTTGGTACATCGGAACAAAACAAAGTTATTTCATCGTATGGAATGTTAATTGGCGGGGCATCAAGTGATGTTGAAATCATTCAATATGCTGCTAAAATTTTTAAACAATATAATGATAATCTTTCCACGTTTATTGAAGATCGGACAAAAGGTAATGCTATATATAATTTGATGAAAGAAATTGATTATGATGTTCAGTCGTATATGTATGATACAGACAAAGAACCAAAAGATACGATGTGGTATAGGAATATCGATAGCTTTATTAATGAAATAAGTCGTTTTGCACTCATTGGTACGGTAACAGACAAAAACGGATGGTTAATTAATAATGGAATTTACTATGCTAGCCGATTTGGTAAGCTTCATAGTACACAGGCAAAAGGACAGCAAGTTGCAACAGAAGCGATGTGGATTTATCCATATTTAGGACAGCAATATTTTGTTGCGGTAGAACAAATTGTTACAAATTACGGCGGAGTAGATGCGAACGGAAAAACAGTAAATTTAGATCAAATTCGAGAAGATGGTAAGAAGAAATATTTGCCTAAAACCTATACGTTTGATGACGGGGCAATCGTCTTGAAAGCGGGAGATAAAGTGACTGAGGATAAAATTAAACGTTTATACTGGGCGGCAAAAGAAGTACGCGCTCAATTTTATCGTACAGTTGGTAGTGATAAGCCGCTCGAGGGCGGACATGCTGATGATGTGTTAACAATGGTTATTTACAATAGTCCCGACGAATATCAATTTAACCGTCAATTGTATGGCTATGAAACGAATAATGGTGGTATTTACATTGAAGGAATCGGAACGTTCTTCACATATGAACGTACACCACAGCAAAGTGTTTTTAGTTTGGAGGAATTGTTCCGTCATGAATTTACACACTATTTACAAGGAAGATATGAAGTTCCAGGGTTATGGGGACAGGGAAACATGTATCAAGATGAACGTTTGACTTGGTTTGAAGAAGGAAACGCGGAGTTCTTTGCAGGATCAACGCGATTAGATAGCGTTGTACCGCGAAAAAGTATAATTAACAGATTATCTAATGATCCAGCGAAACGATACACGGCAGAGCAAACATTGTATGCAAAATACGGAACGTGGGATTTTTATAACTATTCGTTTGCATTGCAATCTTATATGTATAATAATCGCTCTGGTATGTTCGATAAAGTGCATGATTTAATTCGTGCAAATGATGTTCCAGGTTATGATGCGTACCGCTCTGCATTAAGTAAGGATAATAAATTAAATGAAGACTACCAATCTTATATGCAAATGCTGATTGATAATCGGGATAAGTATACAATTCCGCAGGTATCAGATGATTATTTAGCAGAGCATAAACCGAAAGCGCTTTCTGATGTTGCAGCAGATATTACTAACGAGGCAAAGCTAACAAATGTGAAGGTAACAAAAAACAAATCACAATTCTTTAATACATTTACACTACAAGGAACATATACAGGAAGTGCGTCAAAAGGAGAAACTGAGGACTGGAAAGCGATGAATCAAGCAACGAATGAGATGTTAAAGCATCTTTCTGAAAAAGAGTGGAGCGGCTATAAAACATTGACTGCTTATTTTGTGAATTACCATGTCAATGCGGCTGGACAATTTGAATATGATGTTGTGTTTAGCGGAGTGAATACTGAAGAAGATAATAGCGTAGAAAAAGAACCGAATGATTCATTTAATACAGCTAATCCACTATCTCTGAACACATTATTACGAGGTAACCTAAGTGATCAAGATCAAGTTGATCGGTTTGTTATTGATGTGAAGACAGCAAAAGATTTACAGATTACCGTTACGAATGAACAAAACCTTGGAATGAATTGGGTATTATATTCTGAATCAGACTTAAATAATTATGCCGCCTATGCAACAAAACGCGACGGAAACAAATTGCTCGGAAATTATAATGCGAAGCCAGGAAAATATTATTTGAGTGTATATAAATATAGCGGTGGAACAGGGAATTATACAGTAGAGGTAAAATAGTTGAAAGTAACAGTTAAAATCCCGCCACGGAGAAAACATAGTTTCTCTGTGGCGAGATTTTACATTGTATCATCATCCTCGTCGTATTCTGGCAAATCATCATGTGATAACCAATTCTCGTAGAAATCATTTTTTGCTTTTTTTGAAAAAACAACAGCAGGAGTTTTATCTATTTCTTTAAGTAACTCTCTTGCAGTTGTTTCTCCAAAGTCTCTTATATAAACTTTTTGTTCTAATGGAAATTCCCATATCTTCCAATCTGATGCGTGTTCTTTTCCGAATGGCTCTCGTAACCAGTAGAAAGCAATTTCTTTGTTGTAACTGACTACAACTTCATAATCATCTGTACCGATAGCATAAGCTTTCAGTTCTTTCTCGTCTTTTCTTCTTTTCATGCTTTCCTCCTCTAGTTCTTTTGAAGATAAGAATGCTTTTTATCATTTTATCAAAATAGTGAAACAATAAGTGTTATAATAAAAAAGAAACGAATAGGGTGGAGAATAGTAATGAAACAAGCTTTAGTTGTCATTGACATGCAAGAGATTTTCTTTCTTGAACCGCAAAACTTTTTATATGATAAAGAACGCGTAGTTGAAAATATCAACGAATTAATTACGAAGGCTCATGAAAAAAATATCCCCGTTATCTTCATTCAACATACAGATACAGAGGAAACAGATGAAATGTTTGAAGGGAAAGATGGCTGGCAATTACATAAAGGATTAGCTAGGGCTTCCTCAGATAAAGTTATTCAAAAAACGAAATGGGATGCATTCTATCAAACAGAGCTATTAAACTACTTAAAAGAGAAAGAAATTGAGCAAATTATTTTTGCGGGAGCTCAAACTGAATTTTGTTTTGATACTACAATTCGAGCTGCTTATAGCTTAGGATACCAAAATAACCTTCTTGCTAGAAATACACATAGTACAATAACAAGTACAGTATTAGATGCAGAGCAAATTATTAAACATCATGAAAACATTTGGAATAACCGATTTTTAAAAATTGTCGAATTAGATACGGTACTATAAATAAAAGCTAGCAAACGATTTGTTTGCTAGCTTTTTTGTTAACGAGTGATGTATGTAATTGCAAAAACAATGAGTAGCATTGCAATAAACCATAGATTATCCCCAATATCAAATTTCTTCTTTTTCTGTACTTCTTTTAAACTGCGGACTTCATTTTTTAATTCATTAACAGATGCTTTCAATTCGTTAATTTCTTGCGTTAACCTCGTCGTATTAT
Source organism: Bacillus bruguierae (assembly GCF_037104725.1). Taxonomy (NCBI): domain Bacteria; kingdom Bacillati; phylum Bacillota; class Bacilli; order Caryophanales; family Bacillaceae; genus Bacillus; species Bacillus bruguierae. The sequence goes on from NZ_JBAWSX010000001.1 coordinate 35,345, forward strand.
TCATTCTATTTTCTCTTTTCTTTTTTATTTATCCTAAACTTCCACCTGGTAAAGAAACATGAAAATCATCCCCTATATTTAACTGCCAGCCTTCAAAAAAGCTACTATCATGAAAGATATCTAAAAAGATATTTTCGTCAAATTCAATTGTTAAATCGGAAATTGGTGAAAAATGATGTATCTTTTGTACTTTCCGATTTCGTAGTAGTTTTTTTGCGATTTTACGAAATCTAGATCCATCCGAATTTGTAAGTTCATAGTTTGGTTTTCCTACTTGCACCTCACGATGGTTTCTTATACGCCACGCACATTCCACGGTTAAGCGCCCATCTTCAAATACGATGATAAGAGGAAGGTTTACTTCGGGGTTTATTTCTTTTACTGATTGACCAAGTAACTCTGAGAAATTGTGCTCACTTATATTTTGCATGCGTAGCCTCCTGTTCTAAGAATAAGTTATTAAAATATCCAATCAAAGACAGTATAAATACCAAGTAGAGCAAACAAAATGATTAATATAAGCGCCGAGATGCATCCAAAAGGAACGAGCTTATCTTGCCACGTTTCTTCATATTCTTCGATCATGCTTTCTTTTACTTTTTCTTGCAGAGAAGATGCGATAGGTTCAGAACATAACTTTTGAATTATTTCGTTATCCCCTTTAAATTTTAAGGCTCTAGCTATCTGATTAGCGTTGTTCCCCATAGATTTCTCAAATAGTGAACACGCCTCAATCATTTCAGATGTTTTCTGCTCTTCTAAGTACCAATATCGACCAGCCATTGCGGGGTGTTGTAATTTGTAATAAACATCTCCTAGTTTCTTACGAAGGTCTAATGCATTAGGATAAGTCGAAATTAAGCCATGTAGTCGATCTCTTGCTTTTCCTAAATCATTATTTGTAATATCGTTTTCAATCTTTTTTAACGTTTTTTTAGGTATGTTGTTGATTGTATAATCCTCCTTTTTCATTTTGAAAATTGTTTAGGATATTCTCTTTTATAATTTTTATCGTCACGCCAATCATATGTTTCTTGTTTCGGAATATGTAAAGTTTGATTTCCGATTGTAACTGTAGTTTCATCAATCCATTCAACGGTTGGATCGTTATCAGGATAATTCCAGTATATCGTTTTAGCAGAATTCGTTTTAAGATGGACCAATTCACCTCTAACGGCGTCTGCACTTAATGAGCCTCCATCTTGAACATAAGTTTTTATTTTATAATCTCCATTTGGAGATTCAACTGTTCGAATTAATTTTCCTGTTGGAACACCTTGCAAACTAAAAAACTTCCAATATATAAAGCCAGCTCCAATCATCAACGTAGAAAGTAATACAATTCCTACTTTTCTCTTTGTTTTCTTGATTTCTCTTTGTGCTTTTTTAGTATCCATTTACTTCTCCTTTAAAAATGATTATATGTATTGTATACCATTTTATGGATAAATTCTATGTATGTCCAGGTGCTCTCGCCTCACTAAAACAGAGGATTTTTATGTCGTTATTTAGGTTTATATATATATTAATTTTTCGACATCTTTGTCTAGCTCTGCCTCCTAGTCCTGTCGGCTCCACCTTTCTTTATGATCCAGCTCCAGCGGCTAGAACAGTCGGTGGCTTCGCGTCTTCCGCCTTTCTTTATAAGTTGCTGCTATGCAGAATACAACATGACCTGTACTTGCTTCCTCCTTTTGTTTTAAATATTGCATGTGGTAGGAAAAGGCCCTGACCGTTTCTATGCGCGGCCAGATGCTCTTGTCCCCCCCTAAAAAGAAAGGAGGTTTTTATGTTGTTTTTTAACTTATATATAGATTTATGCTTCTCAACAAAATATCTTAGAGGGCAAGGGATAAAAATTAGTTTCAATACAAGAAAATATTTTTTATTTTTTTGTCACAAATAACTAGTTTGTGGTTTCTTTATAGTGACAGTAGCTAATAAGGAGGAAAAAACGAGTGGAGGTGAAAGCTTCATTGTTAAATATATATGAACAAGATTCAGTTTCCAATATACAGTTTCAAGATGTATTTAAAGAATATTATGCTCACGTTGTGAGACAGATTATGAGGATTGTGCGAGATCAAGCAATTGCTGAAGATTTAGCACAGGAAGTATTTTTGCAATTATATCATACAGAATGGAAACAGATTGAAAGTGTATCAGCATGGCTTGCAAAGGCATCCATTTATGCAGCATATAACTATTTGCGATCTGAAAAAAGGCATCAAGCAAGAATCGAAAAAGAAGCAAATTATAAACAGTCAATTAGTAGTCCATCATCGGAAGAACAATGTATTCAAAATGAAGAAATTACTCGCGTACAAAGTACATTAAAAGAGATGGATGAGCGTGAACGGACCCTCTTATTAATGAAGTTTTCGGGGTTTCAATACAAAGAAATAGCGGAGGCTACCCAGATGGAAGTATCCTCGGTTGGAACATTGCTAGCACGAGCGAAAGCAAAATTCCGGAAAATGTATAGAGGGATGAAGGAGGGATAACAAATGAAATGCCAAGATATTGGATTTATTCAGTCATACTTAGATGGAGAGTTAAACCGTGATGAAAGAAAGCAATATATTCAGCATCTTGATCAATGTAAAGCATGTCAACAGAAGTTAGAAGAAGTGAGCAAGCTTAATCAATGGGAACAAGTGATATTAAATGATGAATTTGCAAACTTTAGTCAAGAAATTGATATCGATGTTGACCAAGCTTGGAAAACCTTTGAACAAAATATCCGAACTCATAAAACAGAAGAAATAAACAGTGAAGAAAGCAAAAAGAAGGGAAGATGGCATAATATGAAGAAATCATCTAAACGTTGGATTACCGGAGCAGCAGCAGCGGCAATTGTGTGTGTGTCTTTAACAGTTCCAGAAGTACGGGCAGGAGCAAGTAACTTGTTATCGATTTTTCGAGTAAAGGATGTGCAATTAGTTCAACTTACCGAGTCGGACTTACATGAAATTGAAGGATGGATCTCTCATATGGAAGAAGGAGAGAAGTCCATTAAAGGAATTGGGAAAATAGGAATCAAAGATAACGGAAGTAAAAAAGATGCTCATTTTCAGTCGGAACAGCAAGCGAGAGAAGCTGGATATGCTGTTCCAAAAGTACCAAATGGATACCATGTAACGAGTGTAGATACGAACCCGTCATTTATTATGCAATTTGAACTCGATACAGAAAAAGCTAATAAGTTGTTGAAACAACTACAGAGCAATACGCAGTTTGAAAGTGCTTTGAATGGCAAGCAGTTTTCAATCACAGTTCCAGAATCAGTACGTACACAAATAGATGTTGAGGGCAATCGAACATCAAGTGGTTTTTCTTATAATGTGATTGATGCACCAAAAATTTCTGTTCCAGAAGGTGTAGATGTTGCGAAATTACAAAAAACAGTTTTAGAGCTTCCGATTATTCCTGGGAATGTAAAAACACAGCTTGCAGGTATTCAAGATTGGACACATACATTGCCGATTCCTTATGTAGCAAAAGATGCAAAAGCATCAGAGACAAAGGTTCAAGGAGTGAAGGCGGTTTTATATAGTACGGATTATGAAAATGTGCTTGTGTGGGAAAAAGAAGGGAAATTGCATATGATTGAGCAACATAAAGAGCAGGGGAAAGATACGAATGCAAACGATCTTATTAAACTTGCAAATGAAATAAAATAATGATTGAACAAGAGCGGCTCCGTAAAAAGGGGCGGCTCTGTTCCTGTATGAGGCGGAGGTAAAACATGAATCAAGACTGGATTATTCAAACGAAGAACTTAACAAAACAATATAATGGAAAAGGCGGTATCAAAAGCATTTCATTAGATGTGCCGCGCGGTACTGTATTCGGATTTATAGGTCCTAACGGTGCAGGAAAAAGTACGTTTGTGCGAACGATGCTTGGGTTAATTTACCCTGATTCTGGAACAGCACAAATGTTAGGGCAACCGATTGGGACGATTGAATCAAAACGGCGCATTGGCTATTTACCTGAACTGTTTCGCTATCCTGATTGGCTGACTGGTTGGCAGTTACTTGAAACGCATGCAAAGTTATGCGATCTTCCTTTTCGGGAGCGGAAAGCAAAAATGAATGAGGTTATTGAAAAGGTAGGTCTAAAGGGAAGGGAGAAAGAAAAAATTCGCGGTTATTCAAAAGGAATGCAGCAGCGTATCGGGCTTGCTTGTGCCCTGCTTTCTGATCCTGAATTGATTTTCTTAGATGAGCCAACATCAGCACTTGATCCAATCGGGCGAAAAGAAGTGCGTCATTTAATGGAAGAGCTTCGTGACCAAGGGAAAACAGTATTTTTGAACAGCCATCTATTAAATGAAATTGAACATGTATGTGATCACGTAGCGATTATTAATAAAGGAGAGCTAATTGTCCAAGGAGATTGGCGCTCATTGATGATGATTCAAACGGAAGTTGAGGTAACACTTGGTGAAAAGAGCGAATTATTCTTTACACAACTGCCTTCGTTTATTAAAAATGTAAGGAAGATAGAAGAACAGCAAAATCGTAAGCGCTGGATTATAACGCTGCAACAAGAAGATGACATTCCGAGATTGTTAGAAGCATTTGTATCACTACAAATTCCTGTGTATCAGTTAAATCCGGTTCACCCGCATTTGGAAGATGTGTTTATGTACTGGGTAAATAAGAAAGGGGGGACGCAGCATGTGGACAATCGCCAAGTTATCGTTTAAAGAAATTCTGTTAAAACGTATTTTTACCATTACGTTATGTATGACATTTGCTTTTTTAATATTTTATGGAGTGGCCATTCATTATGCCGTCAGTGAAATCCTTCCAGGAGAATCTAGCGGTATTTCGTCAGCTCAAGACTTTATGAGTAAGAGTTTCTTTTCTACACAGCTGCTTGGAGTGGGGTTATACTTTTCTTCATTTATTACTGCGTTGCTAGCTATTTTAAGTAGTGTTGGCAGCATTGCAAATGAAATTGAAAGTCATCAAATTGATACGTGGCTAACGAGGCCAATCTCGCGCTTTTCCTTTTTAATGGGGAAATGGATCGGCTTATGCTTGTTACTGATTGCGTACGCGGCCTTCCTGTTTATAAGTATCGTGATTATTCATCAAACAATGGGAGGTAGTACGTTTCATTTAGATTTCACAGCCGCGCAGATTATAAAAGCATTAGCGCTTTTCTTGATACAGCCCGTTATTTTAATTAGCATCGCGATATTACTAAGCACGCGTATGGCGACATTAAATGCTGGCATTGTGTTAATTATTTTATACGGAACTGGATTTATTGGCGGATTTGTTGAACAAATCGGTACATTGGCACATAAAGCAGCACTTGTGAACATGGGTATAATTGCAAGCCTTGTATTCCCAATCGATACAATGTATCGTAAAATGACAATCTATTTATTTGATTCATCAGACAATCCTTTATCAATCGCCTCACAAGGCGTGTTCGGAAGTGTTTCAACACCGAGTAACATGATGGTTGTTTATGCTGTTTTATATGTGTTAGCAGCTATTTTTATAGCGATGCGTACATTTAAATCGCGTGATTTATAAGGAGATGAAAAAATACTGACGGAAGACTCACTTTATATATTATAGTTAAAGCTCCTTCAATTGTAGAGAAGGAGCTTTAATTATGAGTTTTTTGTTTATTTTTTCGTAATACAATAGCCATGATTAGCAACATAACGCCTAATAAACATGTGAATATTGGATAAAGTAGAGGAAAGAACATGCTTGGAAATCCTTGCATTATGTCTGAATGATGTCCCGTTGATATTAAACCTGTATGCGAGAAATTAATAAGTTTTGCACCGAGATTATGATTGCTTCTTTCGTTATAAGTGAAGCGTTCTTCGAAAGAAGTACCATCTTGATTGATACGAATAATTTTCCATTTTCTTTTTTCCATAGGAGCATTGTCATCTGTTAATCTCTGCACAAAATAAACTTGCTGTTCATCAGTTCGTTTGTTTTTTACGGTTAATATATCTAACCATGAAAAATACTTTCCACCTTTTTGTCGATTTGAGAGCCATATCTCATCAGGGGTAGAAACCTCTTTATTATTTATAAAAAGATGAATTTTAACGATTTCACCAGGAGGAACGTTGTCTTCTATGTCAAAAAAAGTGCGTGGTGCTAGTTTATTTGTTTTTTCTTCTTTTATTTTAAGGTTGATACCATTTACATTTAATTCTTGAACATCTAATGAACCTTCAAGTCCATCTTTAGCTACATATGCTTCGTGTATTTCATAAGTGTTTTCTATTTTTGTAACAATCCATAACTCTCTTAGTATATGAAACATCGGAATACAAGAGAGGGAGAGTAAGATGAAAGCAAAAATAAAATAAAAACGAGCTTTTTTCATAAGTTTTCTCCTAAATATAATTATGTATATATCATTATATTATCTTTAATTTATTCTATAATATACCATATTTATAGTTGATTTTCATAAAATGGTATTTCGATGTAAAAACCCTTCGGTAATTATTTTTTTATGTTTTTACATATAAGTCGCTGCTATGCGGAATACATTATGATCTGCACTTGCTTGCAAACCATCGCATGTGGCAGAAAAAGGCCCTGACCGCTCCTACGCATGGCCAGACGCTCTCGCCCACCTAAAAAGAAAATGGTTTTATGTTAGTTTTTTAATGTGTATTTATATGGTTTACATCTCATTATCTGAATTTCATCAACTATTAATCAGTTGCCTTCTTATTTAAAAACGACTACAATTTTACTGTTATAGAGGAACGAAAAAAAGAATAGGAGGGGGACTATGCCAAGGAAAGTATGGCTATTAGTAGCTGGGATGATTATTAATGTCACGGGTGCTTCTTTTTTATGGCCTTTTAATACAATTTATTTACATGATCATTTAGGAAAGTCATTATCTATGGCCGGAATGGTATTAATGATTAACTCGTTAACAGGAGTAATCGGTAATTTACTCGGCGGTGTTTTATTTGATAAATGGGGCGGATATAAGTCAATTTTAGTTGGAATTGTGATTACATTATTATCAATTTTAGGTCTTGTATTTTTCCATGGCTGGCCATTTTATATTATTTGGCTTGCGTTAATTGGTTTTGGTTCTGGAATGGTCTTTCCGGCGATGTATGCGATGGTCGGAACGGTTTGGCCAGAAGGCGGCCGGAGAGCATTTAATGCGATGTATGTGGGACAAAACGTTGGGATCGCCGTTGGGACGGCGTGCGGTGGTTTAGTTGCTTCTTATCGCTTCGATTATATTTTCTTAGCGAACTTTATTTTATACTTTATTTTCTTCTTAATCGCATTTATTGGATTCCGTGGTATGGAAGATAAGAAAGATAAGCGTGTAGCAGTCAAAGAAAAAACGAAAGATGGTTGGTCACTTACACCGGGATTCAAGGCGCTTCTTATTGTATGTGTAGCATATGCTTTATGCTGGGTTACGTATGTACAGTGGCAAGGAGCGATTGCGACGCACATGCAGGAACTGAATATTAGTCTTCGCCACTATAGTTTATTATGGACGATAAACGGAGCGATGATCGTTTGTGCCCAGCCATTAATAAGTATGATGATTCGTGCGATGAAACGCTCTTTAAAACAACAAATTATGATCGGAATTGGTATTTTTGCAGTGTCGTTTATCGTATTAAGTCAAGCGCAGCAATTTACAATGTTCCTTGTCGCGATGGTGACATTAACAATTGGTGAATTATTTGTTTGGCCAGCTGTGCCAACGATTGCGAATATCCTTGCACCAAATGATAAGATTGGCTTCTATCAAGGTGTTGTAAATAGCGCAGCGACTGTTGGGAAAATGTTTGGACCGGTTGTGGGCGGAGCAATTGTAGATTTATATAATATGGAAGTATTGTTTATAGCGATAATGGTAATGCTTGTAGTAGCAATTATCGCAACGAGTATGTATGATAAGAGGGTACATGTTGAAGAAACAGGAGACGAAAAAGTTGCAGTTTAGTTTGACGGAACATGTAACTTGTTTTAGAATATACTTTAAATAACTCATATGTAATAACAGTGAGAAGGAGTAGTAGTAATAGAAGCTGGTTTAGAGAGTTGACGGTCGGTGCAAGTCAATCCAAGTTTCGTTATGAACTCGCCTTTGAGTTGCAGTTGTGAAACAAAGTAGCGATTGCCGTTTATCCACGTTACGGATCTAAGCGAATGTATATTAGTGCTTGTTCAAAAAGAAGGATAAAGAAATGCGATAGCTATCTTTACCGGACGTTTTGAACATCCTTTATGACATTAATTTAGGGTGGTACCGCGGGAATATAACCTCTCGTCCCTTCTGGGATGAGGGGTTTTTTGTATTTTTGGCGGTGAAAAATATATAAAATTTGAATGGAGGGTATTTCATGAGCTTCAATCATCAAGAAATTGAAAAGAAGTGGCAAGCGTATTGGGAAGAAAATAAAACATTCCGTACGCCAGATGAAACAGACAAACCAAAATTTTACGCACTAGATATGTTCCCATATCCATCAGGTGCAGGGCTGCACGTAGGACATCCAGAAGGATATACAGCAACGGACATTTTATCTCGTATGAAACGTATGCAAGGCTATAACGTTCTTCATCCAATGGGATGGGATGCGTTCGGTCTTCCAGCTGAGCAATATGCGCTTGATACTGGAAACAGCCCAGCTGAATTTACAGAGAAAAACATTAACACGTTCCGAAACCAAATTAAAGCATTAGGTTTCTCTTATGATTGGGATCGTGAAGTAAATACGACAGATCCAACGTACTACAAGTGGACACAATGGATCTTCTTAAAACTATATGAAAAAGGTTTAGCATACGTTGATGAAGTACCAGTAAACTGGTGCCCGGCACTTGGTACGGTACTTGCGAACGAAGAAGTAATCGATGGCGTGAGTGAGCGCGGCGGACATCCTGTTGAGCGTCGTCCAATGAGACAATGGATGCTGAAAATTACAGCTTATGCAGATCGTCTTCTAGAAGATTTAGATGAGCTTGATTGGCCAGAGAGCTTAAAAGATATGCAGCGCAACTGGATTGGCCGTTCTGAAGGTGCTGAAGTTCACTTCGCTATCAACGGTACAGATGAGAAATTTACTGTATTTACAACGCGCCCAGATACATTATTCGGTGCAACATACTGTGTGCTTGCTCCAGAACACGCACTTGTTGCAGAAATTACAACAGCAGAGCAAAAAGAAGCAGTAGAAGCTTATGTTGATTCTGTAAAAGCGAAAAGTGATTTAGAGCGTACAGAGCTTGCGAAAGAAAAAACAGGTGTATTCACAGGTGCTTATGCGATTAGCCCAGTAAACGGTGAGAAATTACCAATCTGGATCGCTGACTATGTACTTGCAAGCTACGGAACAGGTGCAGTAATGGCGGTTCCGGCACATGATGAGCGCGATTATGAGTTTGCGAAAACATTTGAACTGCAGATGAAAGAAGTTGTAGAAGGCGGAGACATTACGAAAGAAGCACATACAGGTGATGGTGCACATATTAACTCTGCATTCCTAGATGGATTAAATAAAGAAGAAGCGATTGCGAAAATGATTGAATGGCTTGAAGTAACAAGCGCAGGAAATCAAAAAGTAACGTACCGTCTTCGTGATTGGTTATTTAGCCGTCAACGTTACTGGGGTGAGCCAATTCCGATTATCCACTGGGAAGACGGCACAATGTCAGCTGTGAAAGAAGAAGAATTACCATTAGTTCTTCCAAAAACAGAGAACATTCGTCCATCTGGTACAGGCGAATCTCCACTTGCAAACATTGAAGAGTGGGTAAATGTGGTTGATCCAGTGACTGGTAAGAAAGGTCGCCGCGAGACAAATACAATGCCGCAATGGGCAGGTAGCTGCTGGTATTACCTACGCTACATTGATCCAAACAACAGCGAAGCACTTGTAGATCCTGAAAAAGTAAAACAATGGCTTCCAGTTGATATTTATATCGGCGGTGCGGAGCATGCGGTACTTCATTTACTATATGCACGCTTCTGGCATAAAGTATTATATGATATTGGCGTTGTTCCAACGAAAGAGCCATTCCAACAACTATTTAACCAAGGTATGATTTTAGGAGAAAACAACGAGAAAATGAGTAAATCAAAAGGGAACGTTGTAAACCCTGATGATATCGTAGCAAGCCATGGTGCAGATACACTTCGTCTATATGAAATGTTTATGGGACCATTAGATGCTTCCATTGCTTGGTCTGAAAATGGCCTTGATGGAGCTCGTCGTTTCTTAGACCGCGTATGGCGTCTATTTGTTCAAGATAATGGTGAACTAAACGAGAAAATTACTGATGCACCAAACAAAAATCTTGAAAAAGTATATCACCAAACAGTGAAGAAAGTAACAGAAGACTATGAAGAGCTTCGCTTTAACACGGCGATTTCTCAAATGATGGTATTTATTAACGATGCATATAAAGCAGAAACACTTCCAAAAGAATATGTAGAAGGTTTCGTGAAAATGTTAGCGCCAGTTGCACCACACGTTGCGGAAGAACTTTGGAACAAGCTTGGATATAACGAAACAGTTTCATATGTAAGTTGGCCAACATTTGATGAGTCTAAACTTGTAGAAGATGAAGTTGAAATCGTTGTTCAAGTCATGGGTAAAGTACGTGCGAAGCTAACAATGAAAAAAGACGCATCAAAAGAAGAAATGGAACAACTTGCACTTGAAGCAATTAAAGAACAAATTGAAGGGAAAACAGTTCGAAAAGTAATTGTTGTTCCTGGAAAACTTGTAAATATCGTAGCAAACTAATGAAAAAGGGCACCTATTTTTAGGTGCCTTTTTTCGCATATTAAAGCGGAATTATAGTATAGACAAACACCTATTTCTCTTTTTGCAATATGATAACATCGACACATTAAATCGTGAAGAAGAGGTGAACCGAATGAATTATTATGAACAACGCCAAATGCCTAGTCCATACGGTATGGGGGTATTTCCTCCAACGCAAGTAGGACATTATCCACATGGAGGCTATCCTTATGGTTATCATCATGTGGGGTATCATCCATATCATCATCATTATCCACATCATCACCATGGCTATCAACATGTTATTTATCATCCGCATCATCATCACCATGGCCATCATTATGGCATGCCGTATCAAGGCCAATAAAATGTAAAATTTATCAACTATGTAAAATCTCCTTCTATGCAAGGAGATTTTTTATTTGGGAATGATAAAGAAGAAGGGGGTGTTACATATGGGTAAAGGAAGAAGTAATAATACTGGTCAAAGACAGCCTAATTTCGATGCAAATGCTTCGAAAGGAAAGCAACCCCAAATGGGAGATTCGAAAAAGAAATAGAGAAAAGGAGCCATTTAACAGGTGGCTCCTTTTCAAATGGAAATCATATATTATTTTTTTGCTTCTTGACGTTGACGCTCAATTTCTGCACGAAGTTGTGGTTCTGGCGCTTCCCATCCTTCAGGTTTTAAAATTTTGCCGTCACCTTCGCGGAAGCGTGGTTTACCGTCTGGGAATAATTTTGCCATGTTTGCATTGTTTACAATTTCAAACCCTTTATCAGGACGTACACCCATTTCGGCAAACGTTCCGAATGCAAAGTAAATTAAGTCAATTAGTGCATCATATTGATCCTCAACTGTGTTTGCTTCTAAGAACTCTTCTAGTTCTTCTTGCATGAAGCTTGCACGAATTTTTGCACGCTCTTCTGTTAATTTTGTTGGTGTATCTGCAACAGGGTGACCAAATACTTCATGCATTTTCGCAACAAGTTCGTACCCTTTATCTAAACCTTTTTCGATTGTCATGTTGTTTCATCCTTTCTCGTTCTTTTCCGATTGTTATTGTAACATGATTTAGGTTAGGGCAGTGTATATTCTACTTTTGCAAATGTTATTCTTCCTTTTCTGTTAAGGATAGTGCGATATCTATTCCAAACATTCCAATGATAAGTATCGGTACTGTCACAAGGAGATAACGTGTAAAGGAAGCGTTTTTTAAATATGTATGAGCAAATAAAAAGACGGTGCAAAAGAGAATGATATGTAATATAGGCTTTATTAATTTTTTAGGCATGAGATTCCCCCGTTTCAACTCTTAACTTTGAGTATAGGGAATAAAATGAAATATGAAAAGCCATTTTGCGTTTGATCCTCTAACCAGTTTTTATTTCGGGAAGAGGATCAAATGTTTTACTCAATAACTCCTGAATTCGTAATATCGACCGTATATTTTACCTTTACTGGAACGTCTTTGTACATTTTTCGCCATTCTTTTAATTTGAAAGGCTTATAGTGTTGTTTAAATCTTGCACCTAAAGCAAGCGAGTCTGCACCTAGTGATTGAAGCTTTTTTACTAATTTTGCTCCATCTGCATTCAAGCTCTTTTCAATGTCTTTTCGTATTTTTTCTACATTTTTTTTATTTTCTAAGTTCGTATGTTTGGAAATTTCTTGAATACGTGCTGCCATTTTTACGTGAATGACAAAGGAAGGTTTTCCGCCTTGTACATATACATGATAAGAAGGAGAAGAACGAATATTGTTAATTATCGTATAGCCTAACTGTGTTTTAAATTCATGTGATTCCATTTGACTTTTATCGAGTAGCGTTTTAAAAAGAAACATATCTTTTTCTTCTACTTTTCCTACATATTTATCTTGTTTGAAAAGAGCCATACTTGTAACTTTAATGCTTTTCTTTTTTTTCTTTAATATAGGCATATACGTATCTTGTCCGTCACGATAATATCGAAAAGTTTGCATGTATAAATTATCGTTTGGTACAACACCTGTTTTCATATTCTGTTCTAACATTTTTTTGAGGTAAATTGCTACGTTAGAAGCAGTGTTGTATTTGCCTGATAAAAGTTTCTCACCTTCGTCATTGCCGCCTCCTTCAAGGATACCAACATATACTAAGTTCCCGATATTTACATCACGAAGAAGCGTATCAAATACACCAGAGAGGCCTTTTTTAGCCAATTTTTCTGTGAAAAGAGTAACGCGTATTTGTCCGCTTGCAAGAGGTTGTCCAGATTCTAAAGAGGTTGTTGTTTTAACTTGCTTAATTGTATTTCCATAGCCTTGAAGTACTTGTACTTTATTCCCTTTTCTTTGAATTGGACAAACATAAGTCACTTTTAATCTTTCACGGTTTGAATCTGTATTTGGAGCGACATCGAAAACAGCACCTTGAATGAGGCTAATGTCGTCAATGATACTTTTTGGGACACATGCTGTTGTAAAAAGTAAGCAAAAACTAAAAAGGAATATTACTTGTTTCTTAATGTTTTCCATTTCTTTTTCACCCACATTATAAGAAATAAGATTGGGATGTACACAAAAACAATCCAAAAGCTTCCTTTTGAGACTTGACTAATAAAATTATTAATGTCATGCCGTTCTGTTAGGAGTTGTGAAATAATGACAGTTATAAATAATAAAGAAATTAATATATACTTTTGTTTTACATGAAAGACTTCGTGTAATCCTCTTGTTGCAGCCCATAATGGTAAGATAATACTTGTAATGACAATGAGTGCATAGCCTGAGATTGCAATATATTCTAGACGCTCAATGAAAGGAAGATGAATGACTTGTGTAATAGAGAGCTGTGACCAAATTGTTTTTGACAATTGTTTTTCGCTAAAAAAGGCAAAAGCAAGGATTGTACTTAATAAATATAAAAAGTTAGAAAATAAAACACCATATTGTGCAAATTTATGAGATTTCTCAGGCGTTTTGACAAATGGATACATCATCAAAATAACTTCAAAACTAATCATTGTATAAGTCGATGCTTGAGCTGCTTTTAAAATCTCTCCAAAAGAATGAGAAAATACAGGCAATAGATTTCCGAAATTTCCATATTTAATGACCACAAATAGCAGCATGATATATCCGCATGTAGCAACGACAGAAACAACACAAATTCCGGTCATAACCCGAAAGCCGGATGAAATAATATAATAGCTAAGTATGGATAAAAAGATTGTTAATTTCCATGTAGATGCCGTTGGGAACATCCAAACTTGAATAATTTCTACGTACGTGCGCATAACGGAGACGCTGACAAGAAAGAAATATGCCATAAAAATTACATTGCATGCATTGCCTATCCACTTTCCAAATAGATGTTGATGTAATGTAATCAAGTTTCCATTTATACTTTCTAATAAACGGTATATCATCCACATAAGAATATGAATGATTATACCCGCAATAAGAACCCCCATCCATGCATCGTATCCGGCAGCTTTTGCAATAACACGTGCAAATCCAAGAACACCAACACCGAATTGCGCGCTATGGACTAAGAAAAAAACAAAAATGGGAGATACTTTATAGTTGATTTTAACTGTACTCATATGCGCTCCTCGCTTTTTACTCATCGAAATCTGTCATACGTTTTTGAAACACTTCCTTTATATAACGACCAGCATGTTGTGGCCTTGCTTGGACCCCGCGCTGATCTATTTTAGATAATGGCATTCGTACGAAAGAGTCTTTTGTCGACTGTTTGCGAAATGGATAGACAAACCCATACGGCTTTCGAAGAGATGATAATCGAAAAAGCCGTGTTAATAGAAAGATAAATCCTAAAGAAATTCCTAATAATCCCCATAACTCAGCAAGTATGAGAAAGGGAAAGCGAAGTAAACGAACGGCATTGCCCATTTGATAAATCGGTGTAATAAACGATGCAAGCGCAGATAAGGCGACAATGATTAACAAAATGTTACTTGTTAATCCTGCTTGGACAGACGCTTGTCCAATTACGATACCGCCTACAATGCCGAGTGTTTGTCCGACTTTCACTGGTAAACGTGCTCCTGCTTCCCGAAGAAGATCAATAGCTAACTCTAGGAAAATAGCCTCTATTATAGGAGGAAATGGTACTTGTGCCCGCGATAAAATTAATGTCTCCAGCAAATCACTAGGAATTAATTCATAGTGATAACTAAGCACAGCTACATATAGGGGCGTTGCACAAATGGAAAACGTAACTGCGATAAAGCGTAATAAACGGGAAAAAGTTGCATAAAACCATGACACGCTGTAATCCTCTGGAGAGATGAAGAAATCCAGTAGAGATACAGGTGATAACAAAACATTTGGTGAGCCATCAACAAATATAGCGATTTTTCCATCAATGAGCCCGTTGCTGACACGATCAGCCCGTTCTGTATTAATAAATGTTGGGAAAATAGATGTATTGCCCATTAGCTGGGGAATATAATAGCTATCATTAATTTGTTCATATTGCATTGTGTTTAAGGCATTTTCTAGATATGTAGCGTTTTCTTTTTCTGCTATATTATTCAAATACATGATAACGACTTTCGTTTTGGATAATTCTCCAATTAAGAGTTCTTTTGTTTTTAACTCCAGAACTGGCAACCGTTTTCGAACAAGGTTAATGTTTGTATCGATATCCTCTACAAATCCTTCTTGCGGTCCGATAACTGTTGATTCGTTTAATGGTATAGTTGGTAATCTGTATTTCTCAATTGCGATATTCGCAAGTAAACATTCCGTATCATGCTCGTGTAGTTGAATGATAGCATGCCCTTTTAAAACCATTTCTTCAATTTTTTTTACGTCACTTGTAATAATGAGTCCGCTGATTGGAACCATTGCTTTTATTTCTTCTAGTGTTGGCGCAGTATGGTGCAATAAAGCAGGCATTAAATAATTTTGTAATCGCATACCATCCATTGACGTCCGAAAATAGGAGATCCAATAAGGCTTAGCTGGGTCTTCAGAAGTATGATAGTGAACAAAATCGCTTGATTCTTGTAATTTTTGGATCAGTTCTTGTAGTGAATAAGCAGTTTCGTGCTCTGGCTTACTAAAATCGAAAATGCTGTTTTGACTTTGCTTTGATTGTTGATTAGTTGCAGCTTGCTGTTGGTTTGTCTGTTGTTTATTCGCTTGAGCTTGCTGTTGATTTGCCTGTTGTTTGTTCGATTGAGCCTGCTGTTGGTTTGTCTGTTGTTTATTCGCTTGAGCTTGCTGTTGATTTGCCTGTTGTTTGTTCGATTGAGCCTGCTGTTGATTTGTCTGTTGTTTATTCGCTTGAGCTTGCTGTTGATTTGTCTGTTGTTTGTTCGATTGAGTCTGCTGTTGATTTGTCTGTTGTTTATTCGATTGAGCTTGCTGTTGATTTGTCTGTTGGTTTGTCTGTTGTTTCGTTTGCGCTACTTGATTGCTTTTGGTTTGTTCATTTTGTTCCTTTTTCGTACTCGTATTGCTCTTTTCTGCTTGCGCATTATTGTGCTTTTTTTTGCGAAACCATTTGAAAAACATGTGTATTCCCTCTTTATCCAAATAAGATAACTTTAGTCTGTGGGAATTTTTATATATTATGCATATATTTGTGTGTGAAAAAGTGAAACGGCCTTATTGATCGTGAATAGCAAGATAAAAAATTTTGTATACATAGTGAGGCTACGAATGATTCGTTTTCGATGGAATAATAATCAAACGAATAAAGGAAATATGGCTTCATTTTTTGAATAGTCTTCAGTAGTACACTTCATTTGTACACGTAGAAACGAGGTGTTACATAAGGAGGCGAAAAGATGTTATATATACAAAAGCAAGTATTTCGATTAGAGAAATTTACATTTGAAAACGGTACATCAATTCCAATCCAAATTGGCTATGAAACATACGGTATGCTAAACCGTGAGAAGTCAAATGCTATTTTAGTTTGTCATTACTTTAGTGCAACGAGTCATGCGGCAGGAAAGTATACAGAGCAAGACCAGGTTCCAGGTTGGTGGGATGAGTTAATTGGACCAGAAAAAGCAATTGATACAAATAAATATTTTGTTATTTGTACAGATAATCTTTGTAATGTACAAGTGAAAAATTCTGATGTTGTGACAACAGGACCAAAAACGATAAATCCGGAAACAGGCGCAGAGTATGGAATGGAATTTCCAGTCTTCACGTTTCTTGATATGGCTCGCATTCAATATGAATTAATAAAGGATATGGGAATTACGAGGCTGCATACGGTTATTGGTCCATCTGCTGGAGGTATGATTGCTCAGCAATGGGCCGTTCATTATCCGCATATGATGGAACGAATGGTTGGCGTGATTACAAATCCGCAAAATCCAGTTGTAACGTCTATTAATGTTTTGCAACATGCAATCG
This sequence comes from Bacillus bruguierae, assembly GCF_037104725.1. NCBI lineage: Bacteria > Bacillati > Bacillota > Bacilli > Caryophanales > Bacillaceae > Bacillus > Bacillus bruguierae. The sequence goes on from NZ_JBAWSX010000001.1 coordinate 52,531, forward strand.
ATGCAATTCAATTAGACCCAGCTTGGAAAGAGGGAAATTATGGGGAGCAGCAGCCTGTAAAAGGACTGCACTTAGCAGCGAAAATGATGTTTATAAATGCATATGATGCTCACTATTATGAAACGACATTTCCGCGGGACAGTACAGAATCTGCGCCGTATCAAGATTTTTGTACATTAACTTCATTTGAAGAAGCAATTAATGAGGCTACATTACAGAATATCTCCTTTGTTGATGCAAATTCATGGATGTACACCGCAAAAGCAACTTTATTACACGATATTGCTCACGGGTTTTCTTCATTAGAAGAAGCGCTTCAGCAAGTAGAAGCGAGTGTCCTTATGATTCCTTGTAAGCAAGATTTACTGCAGCCTCCCCGTTATAATTATAAGATGGTTGAATTGTTGAGAAAGAATGGGAAATTTGCAGAAGTATATGAAATTGAAAGTATATACGGACATATGGCAGGTGTGTTTGAGACGCATTTATTTGCAGGGAAAGTGCATCAATTTCTTAATCAGCGGATCTCAAGTATTATGTAGCTTTTACACATAACTTGTTTTCTCAGTGGTGCATGCTAAAATTGAGGAGAAAGAAGGAGGAGAGTTTATGACTGAAGTGAAAACAATTATGCCAGAAGAAGTACAAGAGCGTTTAGAAAAAGGAGAAACGCTCTTTTTAGTAGATGTACGTGAAGATGAAGAAGTAGAATATGGGAAAATTCCAGAAGCAGTGCATATTAAAATGGGTGATATTCCTCATAAATTAGACTTCTTTGATAAAGAAAATGAATATATTTTTATTTGCCGATCTGGTATGCGCAGCGAAAATGTTTGTCATTATTTAAATGAACTAGGTTATAAGACGTTGAACATGGTTGGCGGTATGATGCAGTATGAAGGAGAAATAAAGTGAAACTTTAATCAGTGGGGGGGTTCATCCCCACTGATTATTAGCCCTCCCAATCGGGCTTTTACGGGCAGTTTTCTTCCCTGTGCATCCCCACTATACTGCCCGTTAATGCGGGATAAAATAAAATCTTTCATCTACTACTTGTTAAAATGTAATAATTCTTTTGAAAACTTGAAACGCGTCCGTTTCAAGTTTTTTTCTTTTGCATACAGTGTAGAAAGCACGAGATATTGTTAAGGAAGGTGGTTCAAGAGTGAATTCACTTATTCGAAAAATCAAAGTCATAAACAATAGAGGAGCAATCAATATGGGGAATTGCTACAATCTTTCTCCATTTTTTGCGACGAAGGCATTTAGCGGCGCTGGTGGATCAAGCTCTGCGACATTCTTAAATGGGAAGTTAATGCCGCCGAGCGTACCAACAGGTACTGAATTTATTCCACCGCTAGAGACAAGTTTAACGGCAGGAGCATAATATATATACAAGTTAAAAAAACGACATAAAAACCCCTTTCCTTTTAGGGGGGACGAGGGCATCTGGCCGTGCATAGAGATGGTCAGGGCCTTTTCCTGCCACATGCGAGGTTTAAAACAAAGGGAGAAAGCAAGTAGTGGTCATGTTTTGTTCTGCATAGCAGCGACTTATATGTTGAAAAAATAAAATGGATTTATGTAGAAAGGTTGTATAAAAATGGGGGCTTGTATTAAGGAATTTGTTATTGTTAATAATTCTGGGAATATTTTCACAGGAGATAATTTGCGAGATACTTCGTTTGTTGCTTCGAAAACATTTACAGGATCAACAGGACCAACATGTATGGATGTTGTCGTCGTTATCGGGAATACAAATCAAGTTTGTTTACGCCCTGGAGATACAGTGACGACTACGATTACACGAGGCGCTGCACTAGGAAGTAGCCCAAGCAGTGGCCAAAGTAATAGTTCAAGTAGTAGCAGCGGGAGCGGTTTACAAGCAGTTCCTCAAGCAACTCCTAGTACAGAGAATACAGATTTTGGAGTAGGTTTTTCATAGAAGTGCGGGCTGATTACTTCTATGAAAAAGTATCCATCAGTGGGAGAGGGAAAACTCCCCACTGATAGATGCTCTATTTAATCCATTCAACAACCATATCCATTGTTTGACGGGTTTTTTCATGTTGTGGTTCTTCTAATCGATAACCGAAAGCCACTAAACAAGAGACACCGAATGTATCTCCAGACATAATTCCTTCTTCGCGTAAAAGCGATTCTACCTTTTCTTGATGAAAGCCTTCAATAGGACAAGAATCGATACCGATTTGAGCAGCTGCAGTCATCATATTACCTAGAGCAATGTACGTTTGTTTAGAAGCCCAATCAAACATAGCACGATCACTTTCTAATAAATTGAAATCGGATTCTTGGAACGTTTTATAAAAATCACCTTTCACATTCACCACGTCTTGTGGAAGTCTTTGGATATTTGTCATGAAGTTAGAAATATAAGAAGAGTTATACATCATATCTTCTTTTTTTCGAGCTAATATCACAACAAAATGGCTGGCTGTTGGTAATTGTTTTTGTGCTCCCCATGCTATCGGCAGGAGCTTTTTGCGAAGATCTTGATTTTGAATCACGACAAATTTCCAAGGTTCAAAGCCAAATGAACTGGGAGAAAGACGACCTGTTTCTAGAATAAAATGAAAATCTTCATCAGAGATTTTTTTATTTACATCAAATACTTTGCACGCATGTCTAAACTGATATGCTTTTAAAATTTCTTCTTTTGTATTTTTCATTTCAATAACCACCTTTTGATAATTTACTTTCTCTTAGTAAGTTGATTACAAAATAGATTTTACTATAGTATCATTATAGATGTAAGTACGCACATTTTTGACATATAGTATCAAAATGTATACTAATGGAGAGTGATGAGATGGAGAAAGAGAATATACATCGTTGCTCAGTAGAAGTAACATTAGATGTAATCGGTGGAAAATGGAAAGGTGTTATTCTATTTCATTTAATAAATGGAGAAATTCGCTTTAATCAATTTTTACGATTGATGCCTGGTATCACACAGCGAATGTTAACGAGACAATTACGAGAGCTAGAGGCTGATGGTGTGATTCACCGTGAAGTATATAAGGAAGTACCTCCGAAGGTTGAATACTCGTTAACGGAATTCGGAAAGTCGTTAATTCCGATTATCATAATGATGCGTGATTGGGGAAAGCAGTATCGAACACAAATAGAGCAGGAATAAAAAAGTGTGCAATCAAGGTGCTGCACACTTTTTTATTTTTATTAAAATTTTATCGGTTTTCTTTTCCGATAAATGATATAACTGCGTCGTAAGTATTTCACTGGTACGCTAAAGACATGAACAAGTCTTGTAAATGGCCATGTTGCAAACAGTCCCATAGCGGCAATGATGTGAATTTTAAACCAAATTGGCACCTCCGCCATATATTCCGCTTTAGGCTGGAAAATAAAGAGGCTGCGGAACCATGGGCTAATCGTTGTTCGATAATCAAAACCGTTTGAATCGATATTTAAAAATGTAGAAGAAAGTCCTGCGAGCATTACAATAAGCAACAAGATGAGAGCGATATAGTCTCCGGTTGTACTCGTTGCAATAATCCGTTTTACGGTAAAGCGGCGATACGTTAAAATGAATAATCCGATTACAGAAGCAATACCTGCTGGAAGGCCGAAGCTAATTGCCATTATATGATACGTATGTTCAGAAATGCCGAGAGAGCTGTAGACGGATTCAGGGATTAAAATTCCCATGACATGCCCACCAATTACGAACATAATACCAAAATGAAATAGTAAACTTCCGATTCGGAGCATTTTCTTCTCTAATAGTTCACTAGATTTTGATGTCCAACCAAATTGATCGTAGTTGTATCTAAAAATATGTCCACCAATGAAAATGACTAAAATGATATACGGAAAGAGTACCCATAAAAATTGATCCATCATCTTTGTCGTACTCCTTTCTAGTTTATTTCATACTGCCATGCACGAATAGCAGTAAGGATGCATCGGACAATTGGTTCGTGCATACTGTTTATGTCTTTTAATTGTTGATGCAATGCTTCGATATTGCTTTCATATTTTTTCATGATCAGTTCACTATCTTCTTCACCAGCATTTGCGAGAAATTCTAACATAAGCGGTAAATAATCAGGCAGTTCTTTATCTGTAACAGCGAAGCCTGCTTGTTGATAGTGTTGTTTAAGTTCTAGTAGTTCAATTCCGCGTTCTCGTTGTTCACCAGTATTCATATAAGTGAGATACATATTTGTTTTTTTGCCAAAATCAAATGTATATACATATGTTTCAATTAATTCGCCACTTGTTTTTTGCTTTGCTTGTTCGATAAATGTTGTAAGGGTGGTGCGAATTTCCTCATGTTGGATAGTTTGAATATCACTTTGTAAATGAGGAAGTGCTTCTCTCCATCCTTGTTCAGGATAGGAGAGAAGAAAGGAAGAACAAGAAAACGCTGTTTGTAAACTTTGATTCATAATTGTTACCTCCTTTATTTTAAGAGATTGTCATGCATGAGCCAGGACCACCAGCAAAGGAAAGACCACAGCTTCCTTGCTCGTTATAAAGATCTGCCACTTGCTCGCGGTGAGAAGTTGGGATGACGAAACGATCTTTATATTTCGCAATTGCAAGAAGGCGATACATATCTTCAATGTCTTCTTTTGTTAAGTTCAGTTCTTTTAATATAGCTTCATTTGGTTCTTTATTTATTTGCAATGCTCTCATATGAGTACGCATGACAGCCATTTTTTTCAATGTAAGACGAATATGAGATTCATCGCCTGCAGTTAATAAATTTGCTAAATATTGAATCGGAATACGCATATTATCAATAGCAGGGAAGATTTCTTCTGCTTGCCAGTTGCTTCCTTTTCCTTCGACCATGTTCATAATTGGACTTAATGGCGGAATATACCAAACCATTGGCAATGTACGATACTCTGGATGAAGAGGAAGAGCAATTTTCCAATCGATAATCATTTTATAAATTGGTGATTGCTGAGCAGCTTTGATCCATTCTTCTGGAATACCTTGTTTCTTTGCTTCAGCAGCTACTTCTGGATCATTTGGATCTAGGAATACGTTAAGCTGAGACTCGTATAAGTCTTGTTCATCTGGTACAGATGCAGCTTCTTTTACTTTGTCAGCGTCATATAACATAACTCCGATATAACGAATACGTCCAACGCATGTTTCTGAACAAATTGTTGGCATACCAGCTTCAATACGCGGGAAGCACATTGTACATTTTTCAGCTTTATTCGTTTGCCAGTTGAAATACACTTTTTTATACGGGCAAGAAGAAACGCAGAATCTCCAAGCACGGCATGCATTTTGGTCAACAAGGACAATGCCATCTTCATCGCGCTTATACATAGAACCGGATGGACAAGAAGATACGCACGGCGGATTGATGCAATGTTCGCAAATACGCGGTAAGTACATCATGAACACATTTTCAAAATCCGTTTTAATTTCTTCTTCCATTTTTTTGACGTTAGGATCTTGTAAGCCTGTTATATGCCCGCCTGCTAAATCATCTTCCCAGTTTGGGCCCCATTCAATTTTATCGATAAATTCACCTGTAATAGCTGATTTTGGGCGAGCGACCGGCTGATGTTTACGCTGCGGACTGTTTGTTAATGTTTCATAATCATAGTTCCAAGGCTCAAAGTAATCATCAATTGTTGGTTGATCTGGGTTATGGAAAATGTTCATGAGCCGTTTCATTTTTGAACCGGATTTCAACTGAAGATCTCCGTTTTTCAGCTCCCAGCCGCCCTTATATTTTTCTTGATCTTCCCATTGTTTTGGATAGCCAATGCCCGGTTTTGTTTCCACGTTGTTAAAGTACATGTATTCAGCACCTGGACGATTCGTCCAGGTGTTTTTGCATGTTACGCTACAAGTGTGACAGCCGATGCATTTATCAAGGTTCATTACCATTCCGACTTGCGCTTTAATCTTCAAGCCAATCTACCTCCTTCAGTTTGCGGATGACGACATTTAAGTCGCGTTGGTTTCCAGTTGGGCCATAGTAGTTAAAGCCGTAACTTAATTGACCGTATCCGCCAATCATATGAGTTGGTTTTACGTGAATGCGCGTCGGGCTATTATGTGTTCCTCCGCGGTTACTTGTTAAATTCGTACCAGGCACGTTAATATGGCGATCTTGTGCATGATGCATAAAGGCCATTCCACGCGGCATACGGTGTGTGACGACAGCGCGTGCAACAACAACGCCGTTTCGGTTAAAGCATTCAATCCAGTCATTATCAGCAACACCGGCTTCGGCAGCGTCATCTTTATTCATCCATACTGTTGGTCCGCCGCGGAACAGTGTTAACATCGGCAGTGCATCAAAATACATACTATGAATAGACCACTTATTATGCGGTGTTAAATAGTTTAGCGTAATTTCTTTTCCTTCTACTTCAGGGCGAGATTTACGGAACGGTTTATGCTGTAAAATTGGTTTGAACGTTGCCATTGTTTCGCCAAATTCTTTCATCATGTCGTGATCTAAGTAGAAAGATTGACGCCCTGTTATTGTTCGCCATGGAATGAGACGCTCCACATTTGTTGTAAATGGTGAATAGCGGCGTCCTCCTTTTTCAGAACCACTAAAAGCGGGTGATGTAATAACCGTTTTTGGCTGCGCTGTAATTTGTTCAAATGTGAAGCATTCTTCTTCACGCTCTTCTGCCAAATCACGCAATTGTAAATCTGTTTGTTTTTCAAGCGCTTCCCATGCTTTTACTGCCATGTGACCGTTTGTTGTCGAAGAAAGGGTTAACACAGCTTCAGCGGCATTGATTGCTTCTGTTATGTCAGGGCATCCTTTCGCGATAGAATCAGTGCGGATTACTCCTAATTTTCTCTTTAATTGTTCGTATTCTTTTTCAGCAGACCAAGAGATGCCTTTTGTACCAATTGGTTGTTTTCCAACGTTTGGCCCGAGTGCGGTCATTTTGTCATGCAGCGTTTTATAGTCTCGTTCTACAACATGAATTTGCGGCATTGTTTTGCCTGGGATTGGCTCACATTCCCCTTTGCTCCAATCTTTAATTTGTCCAAGCGGCTGTGCTAATTCTTGCGGTGTATCGTGAAGAAGTGGCGTTGCAACAACTTCTTTCATTGGCTCTAGGTCTAATTTTTGTGCCAAATCAGAGACTGCTTTTGAAAGGGAGCAGAAAATATCCCAGTCAGAACGAGCTTCCCATGGTGAACCAATTGCCGGGTTAAATGGATGCACGAATGGATGCATATCTGTACTGCTTAAATCATGCTTTTCATACCACGTTGAAGCAGGAAGAACGATATCAGAGTATAGTGCTGTTCCAGCCATACGGAAATCTAAGTTGATTAATAGATCAAGTTTTCCTTCTGGTGCCTCTTCATGCCATGTAATTTCTTCTGGTCGTAATGAATCATGATCATCGTTCATTAGTCCGTTTGTTGTACCTAGTAAGTGTTTTAAGAAATATTCGTGTCCTTTACCGGAGCTTGAAATTAAATTCGCGCGCCAGACGAATAAGTTGCGCGGGAAATTATTTTGGTTATCAGGGTCTTCAATCGCAAATTTGAGCTCTTTGTTTTTTAGCTTTTCTGCAACATATTTCCCGATTTCTTCCCCTGTTGTTGCACCACTAGCGACCGCTTCTTTATATAATTCAATTCCGTTTTTCTCGAATGTTGGATAAGAAGGTAACCAGCCGAGTCTTGCTGCTAATACGTTATAATCACCGTGATGCTGATAACGTGAGTTGCCGACAACTGGTGATGCTAAATGTCCAACTGGTGTATCTTCATAGCGCCACTGATCTGTAACGAAATAGAAGAAGGATGTACCGTTTTGTAGTTTCGGCGGGCCTTGCCAATCCTTTGCGGTTGCGATGGTTTGCCAACCTTCTGCCGGACGTAATTTTTCTTGGCCAACATAATGAGCCCAGCCGCCGCCGTTTACACCTTGTGCCCCAACAAGCAGAACTAGGTTTAAGACAGCGCGGTAAATCGTATCCGAGTTAAACCAATGGTTAATACCAGCGCCGACAATAATCATCGAGCGTCCATTTGTATCAACGGCATTTTGAGCAAATTCACGAGCAATTTGAATAATAAGTTCTCGTTTTACACCTGTTATTTTTTCTTGCCATGCTGGCGTAAACGGAACATCTTCATCAAAGCTCTTCGGTTCTTGCCCCCCAAGACCGCGGTCCACGCCGTAGTTTGCTAATGTTAAATCATAGACAGTTGTTACGAAAAGATCGCCGTTTGGTGTTGGAATCTTTTTCACTGGAATGGTACGTTCTAATACCTCATTTCCGTCATCAGAAAAGTATGGAATTTGTACAGTTCCAATTGCATCCTCCATACCAAGTAAAGAAAGACGCGGATCAATTTTTTCGCCTGTTTGTTCATCTTCTAAACGTAAATTCCATTTTTTCTCGTTATCCCAGCGTGATCCCATTGTGCCGTGCGGCGTAGCGAAATCATGACCGTTATCGTTCCAAAGAACAGGTTTCCATTCGCCAAGCTTTGTTTCCCGGCCGATATCAGCAGCATTTAAGAAACGATCTGCAACAAATTGACCTTCTTGTTGTTTTAACGTGACAAGGAATGGGAAATCGGTGTATTGTTTTGCATAATTGATGAAGTAGTCTACTTGTTTGTCCACGTAGAATTCTTGTAAAATGACGTGCCCCATTGCCATTGCAAGTGCACCGTCTGTTCCTTGTTTTACACTGATCCAGTCATCAGCGAATTTTGTTGATTCGGCAAAATCAGGGCTAACAGAAACAACTTTCGTTCCTTTATAGCGCACTTCCGCTAAGAAGTGGGCATCTGGCGTCCGTGTTAGCGGTACATTGGATCCCCATGTCATAATGTAGCCAGCGTTGTACCAATCACTACTTTCTGGCACATCGGTTTGATCACCCCAAATTTGCGGCGAAGCTGGCGGTAAGTCAGCGTACCAATCGTAGAAGCTCAGCATCGGTCCGCCCATAAGCTGCATAAAGCGACTGCCAGCTGCGTGACTTAACATTGACATCGCAGGAATTGGTGAGAAACCAACATTTCGATCAGGGCCATACTTGATTACTGTATATAGTAAGGAAGCAGCAACGAGCTGTAATACTTCATCCCAATTTGCACGAATGAAGCCGCCTTTTCCGCGAGCCCCTTTATATGTGCGTGCTTTTTCTGGATTTTCAACAATGCTTTTCCAAGCATCTAACGGTGATTCATGTTTTTGCAGTTCTTCTTGCCACATATTCCAAAGGACGCCGCGCACATATGGATATTTCACACGAAGCGGACTATAAATGTACCAAGAAAAGCTTGCTCCGCGCGGACATCCGCGGGGCTCAAAATCTGGCATATCAGGACCAGTAGACGGATAATTTAGCTCTTGTCCTTCCCAAGTGACAATTCCATCTTTTACGTAAATGTTCCAGCTGCAAGAACCGGTGCAGTTTACGCCGTGTGTGGAGCGAATTACTTTATCATGTTGCCACCGTTTTCTATAGGCATTTTCCCATTCCCGGTCTTCATACGTTTCTTGCGTATGATTATCGTTATAACGATCTATTGGAGAAAAATATTTTAAACGTTGCATGAATGGTGATAGTTTCTTTTTCATAGTGCTCACTCCTTTATTGCGTCTCTCTTGCTTAATTTCACTATAAGAGGGCATGCAAAATAGAGATGTGATATCTATCACAGTTCAACAGATTGTCAAAATTCATGAGAGTGTAAGGGGAAAATAGAGAAAGTGTGACATTTTGCACATCGCAAAATATGTTTTATGTGTAGAGTAGGGGGGAGAAAGAAAAAAGCAGCATCCTCAATAATATATCCATTCTAATGTTCCGACACATAAGCTGCTGCTATGCAAAATAAAACATGATCGCTACTTGCTAGCTCCCTTTGTTTGAAACCTCGCATGTGGCAGGAAAAGGCCCTGACCGCTTCTATGCACGGCCAGATGCTCTCGTCCCTCCCAAAAAAGAAAAGGGTTTTTATGTCGGTTTTTTAACTTGTATATATAGAATGCTACTCAATACTACAAATAGAAGTAGGGCAATCTTCACAAGCGATTGCACATTTTAAAAAGTGTAAATTATGAATGGTAATTTTGCCTTTATGAATAGAAATAACGTCTTGTTTTTTTAAATCATTTAACATGCGATTGACACTTTCACGGGAGGTTGCACAGAAGTTTGCAAGCTCTTGATTCGTTAATGGAAGATCGATAAGAATACCATCTTCTTTTAAAATGCCATAACTATTCGTCATGCGAATAAGAGTTGAGTAGAGTGCTCCCTTTTTGCCGTGCAATACTAAATCACGAAACTTCGTTTGCATTCTTCGTAAATGTTCACTAACCCACTTCATAAATTCGAAGGCAAGAGCTGGTTTTTCCAGCAATGCTTTTTCTAATGCATCCCGCTTAATGACGCCGATTTCTGCATGTTCAAGCACTTTTGAATTTAATAGATATTTGGCATTTTCTGTAAATAATGTAAGTTCCCCAATAATATCATTCTCCGAACAAATGCGCAGTGTCAATTCTTGACCGTCAGCGCTAATTTTACTAATTTGCACTTTTCCAGAGTGAATAATATATAGTTCTTTTGCCTCCATACCTTCTTGGAAAATATAATTAGATTTGTTCACTTGCATTTTATATTCGACAGATGCGAGTAATTCTTTTAAATCATTTGATAATGCAGTACTGTTTGCCACAGCAATCACCTCTCTTCTCAGAATAGTCTATTTCTTATTTTGAATATAAATATAGTGAAAATGCAAGAGATTTTTTTCCTTGACTAATTGTGAACAGTTTTTGAACAGATTTGTGAAGAATTTTTGAATGAAGAAATTGATGTGAGAAATATCACAACATAGAGTATTGTTCTTTTTTTATGATGAAGACAAATGAAAGACAGCCAAAAAAAGATAAAGTGCAAGAGCAAAAACACCCTATTTTAAAATATATTATAATAGAATAAAAGTATATATACAGCAAGAAGGAGGGGTGAAGATGACTGAGAAGATTGTAGATGTATGGCAGCGGCCACTTCAAGATTTACGCATTTCTGTTATTGATCGTTGTAATTTTCGGTGCACGTATTGTATGCCGGCTGAAGTGTTTGGGCCAGATTATGCATTTTTAAAAGAAGAGTTTTTATTGACGTTTGATGAGATTGAGCGATTGGCTAAACTTTTTGTTCGCATGGGCGTAAGGAAAATTCGTTTAACTGGCGGCGAACCGTTACTTCGTAAAGATTTACCACAGCTTATTAAACGTCTTGCTAAAATAGAAGGTTTAACAGATATTGGACTAACGACAAATGGGATTCATTTAACGAAGCAAGCAAAGGCATTGAAAGAGGCAGGTTTACAGCGAATAAACGTCAGCTTAGATGCATTAGATGATGATGTATTTCGAAGTATTAATGGTCGCAATGTAGGTACAAAACCTGTATTACGAGGAATTGAAGAAGCAAGATTCGCCGGCTTAGACGTAAAAATTAATATGGTCGTGAAAAAAGGAATGAACGATAAACAAATTTTGAAGATGGCCGCTTATTGTAAAGAGCAGTGCATCCCTCTTCGCTTTATCGAATTTATGGATGTTGGAAGTACAAACGGTTGGAACTTTGAACAAGTTATTACAAAGAAAGAGTTAATCGATATGATTGGCCGTGTGTATCCAATTGAGCCAGTAGATCCACATTATTTCGGTGAAGTGGCAAAGCGATATCGATATGTTGGAACTGAGGCCGAAGTTGGTTTTATTACTTCTGTTTCTGAATCGTTTTGTTCTTCTTGTACGAGAGCGCGCATTTCAGCAGAAGGTCAGTTGTATACATGTTTATTTGCAACGACAGGAACAGATTTACGAACGCTGATTCGTAATGGGATAGATGATGATGAATTGTTTCAAGTTGTGCAAGATGCGTGGAAGAAGCGGGAAGATCGTTATTCAGATGAACGAACGGAAGAAAGTGCAAATAACCGCCCAAAAATTGAAATGTCATATATTGGCGGATAGGGAGAAGGGGTTAAGATGCAAGAGCGGTACTCACGACAAATACTATTTTCTGAGATTGGGGAAGCTGGTCAGCGAAATTTACGTGAAAAACATGTATTAATCATCGGCGCTGGTGCACTTGGTGCAGCAAATGCTGAGGCGCTTGTTCGGGCAGGAATTGGCAAGTTGACGATTGCAGATCGTGATTATGTCGAATGGAGCAATTTGCAAAGGCAACAATTATATACAGAAGAAGATGCGAAGCGTTATGTGCCAAAAGCAGTTGCAGCCGCGCAGCACTTAAGGCGGATTAATTCTGACGTAGACATTGAGCCGGTTGTAACAGATGTAACGGTGCAAGAAATAGAGCGGCTTGTTCAAAACGTAGATGTTATGATTGATGCAACGGATAATTTCGATACGCGCCTTCTTATTAATGATATTTCACAAAAGTATAACGTTCCGTGGATATACGGTGGCTGCGTTGGGAGCTACGGTGTAACGTATACGATTATTCCAGGGAAAACACCATGTTTTCGCTGTTTAATGGAGCATCCAACGAGCGGAGCAACGTGTGATACAGCGGGAATTATTCAACCAGCCGTACAAATGGTTGTTGCTTATCAAGTTGCCGAAGCTTTAAAAATATTAGTTGGAGATTTTGCAGCACTAAGGGAAACGATGGTATCATTTGATCTTTGGAACAATCAGTATATGGCATTTAAAGTAAATAGGCAGAAAAAAGAAAACTGTCTATCATGCGGCAAGCTGCGTACATATCCAAGCTTAACATTTGAAGCACAAATGAAAACAGAAGTACTATGCGGCCGTAATACGGTTCAGATACGTCCAGGCATAAATCAGCCGCTTAACTTAGAAGAATTGGAAAAGCGCTTACAAAGAAGCGTGCTAGTAGAGAGGACACCGTACTTATTATCATTTCATGCTGATGAATATCGCTTCGTTTTATTCCAAGACGGGCGGGCATTCGTTCATGGTACAAATGATATACAAGTGGCAAAGCGATTATATGCGCGTTATATAGGGTGAATCCAAAGGGGGTGCCCCCTTGGATTAAGACTGATTTCTTATATAATCACCGTTTTTGCCGCCTGTTTTTTCAAACAAGTATGTTTCACCAATAATCATACCTTTATCGACAGCTTTGCACATGTCATATACGGTAAGAGCAGTAGCAGAAGCGGCAGTTAAGGCTTCCATTTCAACGCCGGTACTGCCTTCTGTTTTCACTTTTACTTCAATAAGCAAACGATATTGTTCATCTGCAATATGCCAGTCAAAGGAAATATCAACACCTTTAAGAAGCAGCGGATGACACATCGGAATAATATCAGAAGTACGTTTTGCTGCCATAATACCAGCGATTTGTGCAACGGCTAAAACATCGCCTTTTCCGATTTTATTATGAGTAATTTTATCATAAATCTCTTTCGTCAAGGTGATACTTGAACAAGCAATGGCTGTTCGTACAGTAATCTTCTTATCGCTAATATCGACCATTTTGGCGCGGCCTTGTTCGTTAAAATGAGTAAATGAAGACATGAAATTCCTCCTTGAAGTAATTGCTATTATGATTAGCATTGTACAACAAAAATTGTAATGAAGATGTGATATTTTGCAAATACGGGGTGAAAATGATGCTAGAAAAACGAATACCAATTGCAGTTAGTGATGCAGTGGCACATGTGATGGAATATGCAAAATATGGAGAAACAGAGCAGGTACCGCTTACAGAAAGTTATGGGAGAATTCTTGGCGAAGACGTAGTAGCGGATCATGATGTTCCTCATTTCGATCGCTCTCCATACGACGGTTTTGCGATTCGTGCAGAAGATACAAAAAAAGCAAGTCAGGAGCATCCAGCCCAATTTGAAGTGGTTGGAGAAATTGGTGCTGGTTCTATTTTTACAGAAGAAGTGAAGGCATTTCAAGCGGTCCGCATTATGACCGGTGCAGCGATTCCAACTGGTTGTGATGCAGTTGTCATGCTTGAGCTGACAGAAGGATTTCAAAAAGACGAGAAGACATATATGAAGTTGAAGCGTCCGTTTCAGTCAGGCGATAATATTTCACGTAAGGGTGAAGATGTAAGGAAGCACCATGTGCTTGTTGAAAAAGGAACGATGATTAATCCAGGAGTGGCAGCGCTTCTTGCAACGTTTGGCTATAGTGAGGTAGCCGCCATAAAACGTCCGGTTATTGGAGTTGTGACGACAGGAAGTGAATTGTTAGAAGTTCATGAGCCGCTTGAACCGGGGAAAATTCGCAACAGTAACTCATATATGATTGCTGCGCAAATTATGCAAGCAGGCGGAACGGTTCGGTATTATGGCCAATTCGCGGATGACTTCGATACGTGCTATGAGATGGTAAAAAAGACAATGGAAGAAGTCGATATTCTTATTACAACAGGCGGTGTGTCAGTTGGGGATTATGATTACTTACCAGCTATTTATGAGAAGCTTGGAGCGAACGTACTGTTCAATAAAGTGGCGATGCGCCCCGGAAGTGTAACGACAGTAGCAGAAGTAAATGGAAAATTATTGTTTGGATTATCGGGTAATCCGTCTGCTTGTTATGTTGGCTTTGAATTGTTCGTACGTCCGGTTGTTCGAACATTTCTACGTATGAAAGAGCCGCATATGTACCGTGGTGATGCCATTTTAATGAAGGGGTTCCCGAAAGCAAATCCATTTACACGCTTTGTTAGAGGGAAAGTAGACATTGTAAATGGAAGGCTGCAAGCAGTGCCAGTTGGACTTGATAAATCAAGTGCTGTTTCTTCACTAGCCGATGCAAATGCTTTTATCGTCTTGCCAGGTGGCACGCGCGGTTTTGAAGAAGGTATGACTGTTACTGTCTTTTTATTAGACAGAGAGCAAGGAAGTGAGTGGCCGTGGAAAGAGCCGTTCCAGTCTTACAAATCATAGGGTATCAAAATAGTGGAAAGACAACATTGACAGAGAAGCTGATTAAAGCGCTAACGACTGAAGGTATGAAAGTAGGGGCGATTAAGCATCATGGCCACGGAGGATATCCAGAATTGCCCTTGCAAAAAGATAGCGAACGTCATCGCCAAGCTGGAGCGATTGTCAGCGCAGTGGAAGGGGACGGATTATTGTCTTTATCCGCTCAGCGCGACTGGTCTTTAGAAAAAATTATTCATTTGTATACATGTTTTGAAGCGGAAGTCATAATCGTTGAAGGATATAAAAAAGAACGATACCCGAAAGTTGTTCTACTTCGGTCAGAGGAAGATGCTTCTTTATTAGAAAGTGTAGAAAATGTGATCGCCGTTATTACATGGAATGAGGCTCTAAAAACAGGGAAAGAGAACTATCAAGTTTTTTATATAACGGAAGATGAGAAGTATATAAATTGGTTCGTACAAAGAATGAGGGATGCAAAATGACAAAAACGTATTTTGAAGTAGTGGATACGCCGATTTCCATTGAAGAAGTAGCGCAGAAAGCCATTCGCCGTGAATGCGGCGCTGTGACGACATTCATTGGTACAGTGCGCGAATTTACGAAAGGGCGCCGTACGCTTTACCTAGAGTATGCTGCATACCGTTCGATGGCTGAAAAAATGCTTGCCAAAATTGGTGAAGAAACGAAAGAAAAATGGCCAGGAACATATGTGGCCATTTCACATCGCATCGGCACATTGCAAATTTCTGATATTGCGGTTGTTGTTGCCGTATCGACGCCGCACCGAAAAGCGGCGTATGAAGCGAATGAATATATTATGGAACGCATTAAACAAATTGTTCCCATTTGGAAGAAAGAGTTTTGGGAAGACGGTGAGAAATGGATTGGTGATCAATTAGAGCAAACACCGTATCCAAACGGAGAACCAGGAAAGGAGAAAGTGGAATGATTACAGTATTATTATTTTCCCATCTACAAGAAGAAGCTGGAACACAGCAATTACAAATTGATGTACAAAACCTTACGGTAGCAGAGCTGAAGGAGCTTGTAATGAAGGACTACAATGTCTCTCTTTCTCAGCACATAATGGCAGCAATTAATGAAGAATATGCGAATGAAGATGATATGATCCAAGATGGTGATGTTGTCGCATTGATTCCACCCGTAAGCGGCGGGTGATTCTTTCCTGCCTAATCATGAAAGAGCGTGATTAGGCAGGAGGGAAGCAATAGAAAATGTGAAATATTGAACAAAATAGGGGGAGAGACTGATGAAAAATCCGAATTTTCAGTTAGGATTACAAACTTCAAATCTTATACTTGGCTTTATGGTATGGGTGATTTTATCTTCTTTAATGCCATTTATTAAAGCAGACATTGTGTTAACAGCAGGACAGATTTCTCTTGTCACGGCAGTACCAGTGATTTTAGGCTCTATTCTTCGCATTCCAATTGGTTACTGGACCAATCGTTACGGAGCAAGAAAATTATTCTTTATTAGTTTTATTATTCTATTATTCCCTGTCTTTTATATTAGTATGGCAACATCGATGCTAGATTTAATTATTGGCGGTTTATTTGCTGGGGTTGGCGGAGCTGTATTCTCTGTAGGGGTAACATCTCTTCTGAAATACTATCCGAAAGAAAAGCATGGCTTTGTAAACGGAATATACGGAATAGGAAATATAGGAACAGCAGTTACATCCTTTCTCGCACCAGTACTTGCAACTTCATTTGGCTGGAGAACAACGGTACAAATGTACTTAATCTTACTCGCTGCATTTGCATTAGCAAACTTCCTGTTAGGAGATCGTAACGAGAAAAAGGTAAATACATCATTAACGGAACAAATTAAAGGTGTTTATAAAAATGAAAAGCTTTGGTTCTTATGTATTTTCTATTTCTTAACGTTTGGTTCGTTCGTCGCATTTACAGTTTATTTACCGAACTTCCTCGTATCTCACTTCGGCTTAGCGAAAGTAGATGCGGGATTACGTACAGCTGGTTTTATTGCATTAGCAACAATTATGCGTCCAATTGGCGGCTGGCTCGGCGACAAATTTAATCCATTTAAAATTTTAATCTTTGTCTTTACCGGTTTAACATTAGCAGGAATTATTTTATCATTCATGCCAAAGATGAATGTATACACATTCGGTTGTTTATTAGTTGCTTTTTGCGCTGGTACTGGAAATGGAACAATCTTTAAACTTGTACCAATGTATTTCTCCAAGCAAGCTGGTATTGTAAATGGTCTTGTATCGGCACTTGGTGGACTTGGTGGTTTCTTCCCGCCATTAATCTTAACACTATTATTCCAACTAACAGGCCATTATGCAATTGGGTTTATGGCGTTATCAGAAGTAGCGCTTGCTTGTTTAGTTATTACTGTTTGGATGTATAGTCAAGAGAAGTTAGTTGCGATGTTACAGCATAGATAGGAAAAGAAGATGTCTCCGAAGTGATGATTTTGGGGATATCTTCTTTTTTCGTATTTTAGGGAATTTGAAAACAAAAATGCAATTTGCTTACTTTTGGCTATCTGATCCTGTTAAAAATCTTTCAAATCTCGGTGTTAATTTAACTATATATCCATTTAAATTTTCCCGCATATAAGTCTCTGCTATGCAAAAGACAACATGACCGCTACTTGCTTTCTCCCTTTGTTTTAAACCTCGGATGTGGCAGGAAAAGGCCCTGACCGTTTCTATGCATGGCCAGATGCTCTCGACCTCCAAAAAAAGAAAGAGGTTTTATGTCGATTTTTAACTTGTATATATGAAGAGGGGAATTATCTCAATAGTATAAGCATACTAGTTTATAGAGTTTATCTTTATGCATAAGGGGAATGAAGAGAATGGATAGAGTGAACAGGGTAGGAAAAAATGATTTCGTTTCTGGTTTTGTGCCACATCATAACCATGGGTCAGTGGATTATACATCTGTTGAGGGAGGACATGTCCATCAGTGCCTAGATGTAACATCTCCGCCCATTAAGACACAAGAGGGAGGGCATATACATTATACAGAAGGATATGTATTGTTCGAAGATGGACATACACACTATTACAAGGCGTATTCAGGACCAGCAATTCCAGTTGGAAACGGAATGCATGTTCATTATTACGACTTTTATACGACGGAAAATAATGGGCATAAACACCATGTTAAGGGAGTGGATCAGCCTGCCCCGGGTGATAAATAAAGTGAAACTTCCGTTCGGAGATGCCTTTTCTCCGAATGGTTAGTTGAACCAATCCGGTTCTTACAAGCAGTTCCTCTTCTCGCAATTCCCATCTTTGCTTACTGCTTGTTAGAGCGGGATAAAGTGAAACTTCCATCAGTGGCGGGGTATTCCTTATAGATGATTAGTTGAACCAATCGGGCGCATGCCAGCAGTTATCCTCCACTTATCTTCTTTGCTTTTCTCTGAATCTTGAGGTGGGGTTTTACTGCCCACGAGTATAGGGATAAAGTTAATACGCCCCCCTCTTGCTGTTAAATGGCAGCTTGTTTTTGTTCTTAATAATTAAAACGCCAGCGCCTAATAGTAGCTTCAGGACAGAAGAAATCACTTTGGAGTCGTCTGTTTGGTAAATAAATTATAATTATTATTTATGTTGTGATGAATAGAAATAATAAGATTATTTTTATAGCCAGACTGAACTTTTATTGATGGTATTTTTACATATATCTATTCATAAGAATAGAACTAGCATAGTATTTACTGGAGGGATTGAAAATGGATAGATTACATCCTGATACGGGTGTTACATCTGGAGCGTTTGTTGAACGATCATTAAATGAAATTCGTTTTTGGTCTAGAATCATGAAAGAGCATTCTTTATTTCTTCGATTGGGGTTTAGATGTGAGGATACTCAACTAATCCAAGAGGCTAATCAATTTTACCGATTGTTTGAACATATCGAACAAATTGCACATTCCTATACAAATCAAACAGATCCTGAGCAAATAAAAAGATTTAATTCAGAAGTACAACAAGCTGCAACTAATATTTTCGGATTTAAACGAAAAATTCTAGGATTAATTCTCACATGTAAATTGCCAGGGCAAAATAATTTTCCACTGTTAGTTGATCATACAAGTAGGGAAGCTGATTATTTTAGAAATCGTTTAATTGAATTAAATGCGGGTAAATTGAATGCTCTTCCTGATGCCATTATTAAAGAAAATGTTTTCTTTTTAAGGATTATGGCAGACCATGCTAAATTTATTGGTCATCTTCTTGATCCATCGGAAAGAAAGCTTGTAGATATGGCCCGGAATTTTAGTAATGATTTTGATGAATTGATGTATCAAGCAATTGACTTAGAATCTATGAAACCACAATCTCAAACAGTTCCTCTTTTAGATCAATTTCTGGATCAAAATCGTGTGTCAGTCACATCTCTTCGGGACTTTAAGAAAACGGCACGTGATTTAATCGAGCAATGTAAAATAAAGAGTATCATTCACCCACTATTAGCAGACCATGTTTTCCGTGAAGCTGATAGATTCCTTGAAATAATTGATATGTTTGATGCGCATCTTACAAGCGTTAAATCACAATCTAGAATGTAATTAATCCTTTACTAGCGGATCACGTTGTAAGAGAAGCGAAGCATTTCCTCTTTATGATTCACGTTTTAGAACAGCGATTAAAACTAAAACAAATAGAGCAATTCGGACAGTAATCATATAGCTAGGATTCTCTAGTTTTAATATGGATATTGAATCATACTCTACAAACCTTTATTATGAATATATTGGATGTTATGTATTATTTTGGAGTTCTTGTTTTTTGACATATCAATTGCAAGATTTACGCTAGCTTTTATGTCAATTGTATATACATAGTAAAGGTGGATTTACATGTTCTTTCAGAAATATAAAGGTTTAATTCTTGCAGTAGCTGGTGCTGTTATTTACATGGTCACAACACTTTATTTTAAAGATTTAGATTATGGATATAGAGTGTGTATCAAAATATTTGCGGCAATCATGATAATTGTTGGAGGGATTATGATTGAGGATTCAAATCGCTTCTATAAAAAGCAGAGAGATAACAATGTATGACATATGATCGTTTAAAACGATACATGTACAGGAGAGTGCCTACCGAGTATAAACTTGGAGGCGCTTTGTTTTGTTTATAAAATAAAAAGGAGAATAGTGTATGAAAACAAGGTACATCGTTCAATTCGGGATAGCAATTATCTTCTTCAGCGTTTCCGCTCTTATTAGTTGGTACGAAGGAAGTAATCTAATCGAGGATTCATTTGAATGGAAATATTCCGCTAAGTTTACGAATTATTTTAAAGGGCCAGTTTCAAATTATGACGACATTTTGCAAATCGATTTTTTTGTATATGCAGCTAAATTTTACCCGGTGCCAGTACTAATTATGGTTGCGAGTTTTGAGTATATGTTGTTTTTAAGTATGTATCTTATTTTGAAGAAAAGAGGCATTTATAAAGTTTAGAAGTAGTTATGTATACTGATAATCTGCTTTTTTCCCAAAACAAATGAGCGTTTCACACATTTCATTCCTACTTTGTCATAATGTTTGTGAAGTAAAAAGAAATCAAATTGATCCTCATAAAAGGATTCAATCTGATTTCTTTTTTTATTTCTATTATTCTCCTTCTCGCTGTGCCTTTCTTCGCAAGAACCAAGCTCCAAGGAGTGCAAGAGCTCCAGCGATTCCAGTTGTTTCAACAGCAGAACCTGTTTGTGGAAGTGATTGGGATTTCGTTGAGTTGTTAACTTGACCTGTTCCATTCGTGTTACTGTTATTAGAATTGTTATTGCCACTGTTAGAATTTCCATTGTTATTAGAGTTGTTATTGCCGTTGTTGGAATTTCCGTTATTATTGTTATTCCCATTTCCATTGTTTGTATTATCTGTTTGTGAGAATACTAGTTTTGTTGATTCACTCTCTAACCATTTATCAGTCTTTTTGTATCGAATGAGGGCTTTTTTACCTTCTTCGACTGAAAGGTGTCCATTAATCATGAAATCATGCCATGTTTTTCCTTCATTAAGAGAGTATTCCATATGTTGAGTTACGCCTAAAATCTTCTTGTTTTTCATATCAGCAAGGACAACTGGTGCATCTGGACGATCACTGTGAGTTGAGAATTGATAATCAAAATAATAACCAAAAGCCTCTTGCCCATTATCAGGCTTAAAATCTTGCTGTAACAATTCAAGATGCTTTTTCGCAAATGGTCCATTTTTTAAATCAAATTTATTTTCTACGATATTTAAATAAGAAAGTTTGGATGTGTTTAAGTTAGGCAAATCATTCAGTGCATTGTTATTTAATTGGATATTGTGAAGTATTACGTTTGGATTGAACTGTATAGAAGAAAGTGCATTGTGTTCTGCAAGGAGAGTGTGCAATGCAACTTGATTTTTTAAGTTCAAATTTGTTAGATTGTTGTTAGATACATCAAGTGTGTCTAGTTTCGATTCTTTTGGTAAACGTAATTCTTTCATACCATTATGTATAGCTGACAGATCCGTTAGTTTCGTTTGGTTAGATACATCTAATACAGCAATTTGATTGTTTTCTAAATGCAATGATTGTAGATCTTTATTTTCAGATAAAGAAAGTGCATTGATTCCTAAGTTGCTTATACCTAAGCGCTTTAGTTTCTTATTGCCTGATAAATCAATAGAAAGAGGCGATTTAGTTAATGCCGTATTTACATTATTATTTGCATACAAATTAAGATCTTCTAAATTCGGTAATAACTGAAATCCTTGTAAAGAAGTGAATGTTCCCTCGTTTGTAATGTAAAGCTTTGTTACTTGTTTTAATTCTTCTTTTGTTACTTTATCGTCAGGTGTTTTTTCAAGTTCACTAGCAACTGCATCGGCAATGGTTGCGTCAGGGAACATTTCTGAGATTGTTTGTTTTACTGGAGCTTGTGCTTGTTGGTTTGTTTCCTCTTTTAATTTTTCTTCTTTTGTAGGTTCCGTTTGCTGAGGTGTTGGTTTATTTTCTTGTGAAGATGGAGCCGCTGTTTGGCTTTGTTCTTGTACAGGTTTCGTTTGTTCAGTTGGCTTTTGTTCTTGTACAGGCTTTGCTTGTTCAGTTAGTTTTTGTTCTTGTTCGGACTTGGATTCTTGCTTTTGCACAGTTTCAGGAGCATTCGTTTGTTTTGATTCAAGTTCTTTCTGATTTACATTTTCTTTTTTTTCTTCTGAAGTAACAGTCTTTGTTTCGTTCGTTTGAGCAAACGTACTCATAGGTTGCAGTAATAAGGATGTAGCTGCGACTGCTGGTAAAGCGTATTTTTTCTTCACTAGAAACCACCTCTGAATTTTGAATTTTTTTAAAACTACACAAGAAATTTATACCAAAAATTACAATATTAATCAATATAATTAAATTTTTTGTAGGTTTTTCTGTATATGTAGCGAAATTTTACTCTATACCAACCTTAATTGTGGTTACTAGTTTTAGATATATATAAATCCAAATTAAAAACCTGACATAAACCCCTTTTCTTTTTAGATGGTCGAGAGCATCTGGCCATGCGTAGAAGCGGTCAGTTCCTTTTTCTTCCACGTGCGAAGTTCAAACAAAGAGAGAAAGAAAGTAGCAGGTTATTTTTTGTTCAGCATGGCGACGACTTGTGTGTTGGAAAATCAAGTTGGATTTATATATATTGCTAAGTATGGATATTGTTTTGAAAAAATAAATGATTTTTATTGATTTTGCTAGGGGTATATTTTTATTAATTTATAAATCTTTTGTCTTATTTTATCTCATCCTAATGAGTGATTTTAAGAAGCATATGGCTATTTTATAATAGAAGTTGAAAGTATTCTAAAATGATAGGGAGAGAATTGTATGGAAAGTTGGGTTCAATTTAGAATAGCAAGACCGACAGACAAATTTGAAGAAATAATTCGGTTTTACGAAGAAGGATTGGGGTTAAAACGTATAGGCGAGTTTCACAATCATGAAGGCTATGATGGGGTAATGTTTGGATTACCTGGTGTAGAATATCATTTAGAGTTTACAAGGCATATGAACGGAAGTCCATGTCCTGCTCCGACAAAAGATAATTTACTTGTATTTTATATGCCGGATAAAGTTAAAATCGAAAACATAAATAATAGATTAAATACAATGGGATATTTTGAAGTTGAACCAGAAAACCCTTATTGGAAAGAAAAAGGAATTACCATAGAAGATCCGGATGGTTGGAGAATTGTACTTATGAATACAGAGGGGTTACAGCAGTAAGCTCGCTAATATGGCACGTCTCTCTTTTTTTCCACAGCATATCCCCTTAATTTTCATTCATAAAATCAAAAATCCTTAATACAATAAACCAATCCGTTCTTTTTCGAAAGGAGGGCTGGGAGATGAGTCGTACAATTAAAATTGATATTACAGACAAGGTAGTGGCGAAGTTCAAAACAGATTATTTGGAATTATACTCTAATAAATTTATGATTGGTAAATTTTATGTCTATACTGAAGAGAAGCAGTATGTATTAGAAGATGGCTATTTATATGAAGATGGTAAGTTTTATCGCATCATTGATACGCGCCGAGATAACAGTCCAGCAGTAGAAGGTTGTGACTTAGGATGGTGTTAATGTGATTCGCGTGAAAATATTTGATGAAAGTCATGAAAAGGATTTAGAAGAGGCTATCAATGTCTTTTTGAAGAAAGTGGATGAAGAAAAAATTGTAGATATTAAGTACCAAGTATCGGTTTCGAACAATGATGAAGAGAGTCAGATTTATTGTTTCTCTGCGATGATTATATATCGGTCTTAAATACAAAAACAGACGACGCGAAGTCGTCTGTTTTGTATTTATTCCGCTATTTGCGGGCAGTAAAGACTCGGGAAACACGTGGGAGGTAACTACCCGTAAAAGCTCAATTCCCTAAGTGGGGGATGAAGAATCCCCCCACTTAGGGAATTGAGCTTTATCGGCGGAAATCCCTCATATATCGGCGATTTGAAGCGATATAAAGATCTTTCGACACAACCTAACACGAATCCCCCTTTCTACCGAGGGACATTTATAACAGAACGTCTATTTCATTTTCTACAGTGCAGTGCCTTTTTGCTGCGGTGCAACTGTTTCTTGTTGTTTAGATTGTAAGCATACCCATGCAATAACTAAACTGATAACGGCTAATATAAACGTGCCGCTAAAGATAATATGAACACTAGAAGCTAATACTTCTTGCGATCCTGTAGCAGTACTTCCATGTTCTGAAGTTACTAAGTTTACATTTCCTTCTCCTGCGCTGTGGATTACTGTATTGAAAATCGTTCCAAATACTGCTGCCCCTAGCGTTTGGCTAAATGTATTAATAAATGTATTTAAACCGACTGCTGTTCCGCGTTTATTTGCAGGGACAGAAGCTTGAATTGTGACCATAAAGATTGGTGTTATAAGTCCCATTCCAAGGCCAAACATACCCATTGCAATGTAAATAAGAGATGGGTGCGAATGAGTAGATAGCATGAATAATAAGAGCGTTGAAGCGGATAAAATGCTGCCACCAAGTAAAATAATTTGTTTTGTTTGTAAACGGCCAACTAAGTTACCGGACATCATCGCACCAACTGTCCAAAATACAGGAATTGGCATCAGAATCATACCGGCTTCCGTTGCATTTTTTCCTAATACCCCTTGTGTCCAAATTGGAAGGTACATTGTAATACTAATAATCATCGCACCAGTGATTAACGTTAATACGTTCACGATAGATACAGTTCGGTTAGAGAACAGATCTAACGGAATTAATGGTTCTGGTGATTTTTTTTCTACAAATAAGAAAAGGATAAATGCGAAAACGGCAAATACCAGTAGGCCGATAATTGTGATATCGCCCCAGTTTTGATGCTGACTTCCTGTTAGTAGCGCATAAAGTAAGGCAATCGTACTAAGTGAGAAGATAACAGCACCTGGATAATCGATATGATGTTTTGCTGGTTTGATGGATTCTTTATAAGAAATCGCAATCATCACACAAGCAAAGATTCCAAATGGAATGTTTAAGAAAAAGATATAACGCCAAGAGAGTGAATCGACTAAAAACCCGCCAACTAACGGCCCAACAACACCAGATACACCCCAAACAGCGCTCAGCCAACCTTGCGCTTTTGCTCTATCTTTTGCTTCGCTATATAAGTCACCGATAATTGTCATTGTAATTGGCATAACAGCACCTGCTCCTACTCCTTGCAGGGCGCGGAACAGAATTAATTGTTCCATTGATGTTGCAACGCCGCATAATGTAGAGCCGATTAAAAAGATGGCAGCTCCAATTAATAGTACTTTTTTACGTCCAAATAAGTCTGCTAGCTTCCCGTAAATCGGTGTTGTTACTGCGGTTGCTAACATATAAATCGCATACACCCAGCTTACAAGTCCTACCCCTGAAAGTTCGCTTGTAATGCGAGGCACCGCTGTGCTAACAATCGTTCCTTCAACAGCAGAAAGAAACGTCATTAACATTAAAGATATCATTACTTTTTTTCTCATCTGTTTTCCCCTTTTGTTTTTTACAATTAAAAATGAAAAGGAGGCTAGTAATTAGACTCCTTTTTTACTACTATATGGTAGCATTTTGACCAGCAGTCATTCCAGCAATTCGGCCTGTAACGAGTGCTGAGGTAATATTATACCCGCCAGTATAGCCGTGAATATCAAGAACTTCTCCGCAAAAATATAAGCCGTTCATGAGTTTTGATGACATTTCTTTCGGATTAATTTCTTTCACCGTCACACCGCCGCCTGTTACAAATGCTTTTTCAAGAGGCTGCGTTCCATTTACGGTAAAGGTAAATCCTTTGAAGTCTGCAGCAAGAGCGCGGATTTTTTCGTGAGAAATTTGTCCGCATTGCTGACTGCCGTCAATTTCATTTTTCTCTAATAGGAATAAGAAATACCGCTCAGGTACATAGCCTTTTAGTACATTTTTTACTGCTTTTTTCGGCTCTTCTTTTATTTGTTTCATCATGCGCTGAAAGAGTTGCTCGCTATGCTCCTCTGGCAATGCATCAATGCTCATTGTTACTTTGTTTGTTTTGAACTTTTTCATCGTTTTCAGGGCGAACTGACTGCAGCGAAGTGCTGCTGGCCCAGACACACCGAAGTGGGTAAAGAGCATATCCATTTTATGAGAGATAACCGCTTTTCCTTTTGGATTTAATACGCTTAGTTCTACATCACGAAGTGCTAAGCCTTGTAATGTACGGTCACGAATAAATGGTTCATTAGAAAGAATTGGTACTTCAGTTGGGAATAGTTCTGTAATCGTATGCCCTGCCTTTTCAGCCCAAGCATAACCATCCCCAGTAGAACCTGTATGCGGCACTGATTTCCCGCCAACTGCAATAACGACATGGTTCGTTTCAAGCACCTCACCATTTTGCAGGACAACCGCTTTCGTTTGCCCATTTTCATACTCTACAGTTTTAACAGGGAGATTTGTACGAATTGTAACGCGCAGTTCTTTTAAACGCGTTAGCAGTGCATCTACAACCGACTGAGCTTTGTTTGATACAGGAAACATGCGGCCATGATCTTCTTCTTTTAATTTTACGCCAAGCTTTTCGAAGAACTGAATAATATCTTCATTATTAAAAATAGAAAAGGCGCTATATAAGAAACGACCATTTCCAGGAATATGTTTTACAATTTCATCGAGCGGAAGACGGTTTGTTACGTTGCAGCGTCCACCGCCAGAAATAGCAAGCTTTCTTCCTAATTTGTCACCTTTATCAAGAAGTAAGACGCGTGCACCTTCTTCAGCAGCACCGATTGCTGCCATTAATCCAGAAGGACCGCCTCCAATGACAATTACATCATAATGCATATAAATCGACCTCATTTTCTTGTTTTGCTGCATTCAAGAATATCACGTTTTCATAGAAAAGAAAAATGAAGGGATATACTGTTAAGAAGAGAAAGTATGGTACAATACAAAGGTTGGAGTTCAGCGTTTGGAATAATAGAGGAGGATTTTTTATGTCCGATTCAAAATTTTTACGCGGAACGCTTATTGTGACGCTTGGGACGTTTTTAGTAAAGTTCCTCGGCATGATTTATGTTTTTCCGTTTCATGCGTTAGTTGGCACAGAAGGCGGGACGTTATACACATATGGATATATTCCATATACAATCTTTTTAAGTATCGCAACGGCAGGAGTGCCGCTTGCAGTTTCGAAGTTTGTTTCGAAATATAATGCGCTTGGAGATTATAAGACGAGCCGGAGAATGTTTCGCTCCGGTATGGTTATGATGATCATAAGCGGAATACTTTCTTTTTTAGTCTTGTATATGACAGCACCGTTATTTGCTGAGGCAATGCTAGGGAAGAAGAATTTACATAACAGCTTAGAAGATGTAACAGTGATTATTCGTCTCGTTAGTTTTGCGCTTCTTGTTGTACCAGCGGCAAGTTTAATTCGCGGCTACTTTCAAGGGTTCCAATCAATGGGGCCAACAACCGTTTCACAAATTATTGAACAAATTATTCGTATTGTATTTTTACTTGTAGGTAGTTTTATCGTTATAAAAGTAATAAAAGGTTCAGTCGCAACAGCAGTTGGTGTGGCGACATTTGCAGCGTTTGTTTCCGCCATCGGGGCATTGGCTGTACTTATTTGGTATTGGATGAAGCGAAAGCATCATTTAAATCAATACATCATTAATCAAACAGTACCAGAATCAGCAGTTCGAACATTTGACTTATTTAAAGAACTGTTTGCTTATGCGATTCCTTATGTTGTGATTGGGTTAACGATTCCGCTTTATCAACAAATTGACACGTTAACGTTTAATGCAATGATGCAAGCAATTGGACAAGGGGATATTGCAGAACGTGCCCTTGGTATATTTACAATGTGGACACATAAATTAATAATGATTCCAGTATCGCTTGCAGCGGCGTACAGTTTAACGCTCGTACCAGCGATTACAAAATCGTTTACAGAAGGGCAGTTCGGTTATTTGAAACAGCAAATTACACAAACGTTTCAAGTAAATATGTTTTTAACATTACCAGCTGTCATTGGAATTTCCACTTTAGCGTATCCAATTTATACAGCATTTTATGAAGCTGATCCGCTTGGCGGAAAAGTATTAATGTGGTACGCTCCAGTTGCATTATTATTTGCATTATTCACAGTAACAGCAGCTATTTTGCAAGGCATTAATCAGCAGAAGCATGCGATTATTGCACTTGGCATGGGGGTTATTTTAAAATTCTTATGTAATGTGCTGTTCATTCGTTATTTTGGAACAATCGGTGCGGTTGTAGCAACAGGTGTAGGATTCGCTGTATCCGTTTGGTATACCAATAAACAAATTCGAAAGTATGCTCACTTTTCATTTGCACTTGTGTATAAACGAACGTTTCAAATTGCAGTATTAACAGCGGCGATGGTCGTAGTTGTTAAAGTATTATTATGGATTCTTTCCTTTATGCTTCCATATGAGACAAGCCGCCCTGCGGCACTTGTTACAACCTTCATTTGTGCAATGGGAGGAGCGGCTGTATACGGCTATTTAGCATTCCGGACTGGCGTAATAGAGCGAGTATTTGGCGGTGAATTTTTAGAGAAGATTCAGCGTAAACTTGGTGGTAGATTGAAGATCAAAACGAAAGGGGCGTAAATTGTGCGCCTCTCTTTTTCTAATTATACAAAGCAGGTGAAACGATGAGATTAGATAAATTATTAGCAAACATGGGTTATGGTAGTCGTAAAGAAGTGAAAAAATTATTAAAAGACGGCGTTGTAAAAATAGATGGCGTATCAGTGAAAGATGCGAAATATCATGTGAACGTGGAGGAACAAGAGGTTACGATTCACGGTGAAGTAGTGGAATATAAAGAATTTGTATACTTAATGATGCATAAACCTCAAGGTGTCATTTCTGCAACAGAAGATGATAATCATGAAACAGTGATTGATTTATTAGAAATGGAAGATGCAATTTTTGATCCGTTCCCAGTTGGAAGACTCGATATTGATACAGAAGGTTTTCTTTTATTAACGAATGATGGAAAACTAACGCATCAACTTCTTTCTCCGAAAAAGCATGTCCCGAAAAAATACTTTGCGAGAGTAGCTGGGAAAGTGACAGAAGAAGATGTTGTTGCGTTTAAAAAAGGCGTTATTTTAGATGATGGATATGAAACAAAGCCAGGTGAGCTGAAAATTCTTCAAAGCGATGATGTATCTGAAATTGAACTTGTTATTACAGAAGGGAAGTTTCATCAAGTAAAGCGCATGTTTGAAGCGGTTGGAAAAAAGGTTGTGTACTTAAAGCGTACAGAGATGGGTCCTTTAGTATTAGATGAGGAACTAGAGCTTGGGCAGTACCGTGAATTAACAGACGAAGAAGTAGAAATGCTAAAGTCTTATCACTCACAAGTATAAAGAGGTAAAAACGCTCTTTTTTAGATGGGAGAGAGGTTCTGGCGATGCATAGAGCGGTCAGGCCCTTTTTTTGCCACATGCGGTATTAAAACAAAGAGAGAAGACAGTGCAGGTTACAAGACTAAAATGGATTTATATCATAATCAAAAAGACCCCCATTCTTTCTATAAAGAATGGGGGTATGTATATAATAACTCAAGTTATACTCATCACGAGGTCATTCTCACTTTCTTTCCTGTTGTTGTCCACTTACCACGGCAAGGGCTATACACGAGTTCATTAAATTGCAACACATTCAGATCGCGCTGTATCGTTCGCGGTGTGATCCCGAACTCATCTACAAGGTCTTGCGTCGTTACGGTGCCTTTCTCATTAATGTAAATATAGATCGATTTAATGCGTGTTAGCATACGAGTAGTTGTAGGTTTTATCAAAAAACCACTCCTCTACAAGTTTTTTGACCCATTCAGGAAAGAAGGTCTTTATTTCCATTGTACTCCAAATGAAAAAAAACATGCTCTAACTTGCTCAAATTTTACAAAATTTTAATATGTGATAGAGTTTGTAGAAAGAAAGTTGTTGATATTTTGTTTCTCTTTATCAACTATCTTATAAATTTCTACGTAAAACGTCAAATTCCTGCAAAAAAATTTAAAAAAATAAGAAAAAACTAATTTTAATTATCTGAAATATTAAAATTGTTCGTTATTAGACTTAAGCTTGCTAGCATAAAAAGAGATCGTTTGCTATGATGAAAAAGAGAATAGAGAAGAGGGTGAAAGTATGACAAATATAAATTGGATGCAAGAAGTAGAGAAACGAAAAGATGCTCTGATTCACGATGTGCAGCAATTTTTACAAATTAAAAGTGTATGGGAAGAAGAAACGGAAAAAGAAGGAGCACCGTTTGGAGAAGGTGTAGCAAAAGCATTATCTTTCATGTTAGATAAGGGAGAGACTGACGGATTTCTTTCTAAAAATTTAGAGGGATATGCAGGGCATTTAGAAATGGGACAAGGAGAAGAAATTGTTGGTATTTTATGTCACGTCGACGTAGTGCCAGAAGGAGATGGCTGGACAACGCCTGCATACAGCGCTGATATTCGTGACGGTAAAATCTTTGCACGCGGTGCGATTGATGATAAAGGCCCAACAATGGCAGCTTACTACGCAATGAAAATTGTAAAAGAACTAGAATTGCCGCTTTCTAAACGTGTTCGCATGATTTTAGGAACGGATGAAGAAAGTAATTGGAAGTGCGTAGACCATTACTTTAAACACGAAGAGATGCCGACGATGGGATTTGCTCCGGATGCAGATTTCCCAATTATTAATGCGGAAAAAGGAATTTGCGATTTATATGTTGTTCAAAATAAAAAAGAATATGCAGCAGGAGAAAATATATTAGTATCCTTCTCATCTGGACGCCGTTTAAATATGGTTCCTGATTTTGCAGAAGCTGCCCTAACGAGCGAAAAAGCAGTAGAACTTGCAAGTCAGTATGAGCAATATATACAAGAAGCAAAGAAAAACGGGAAAGCAATTGTGGAAGGGAATACAGTTAGGCTGCAAGTAGAAGGGATTTCGGCACACGGTTCTACGCCGGAACAAGGCGAAAATGCAGGCTTAACACTTGTGAACTTCTTAACAACAATCTCTTTAGATGAGCAAGGCGGCGCATTTGCTAGCTTAGCTGCGGAAACATTTACAAATGATACGCTTGGAGAAAAAGCTGGCATTGCGTATGCAGATGAGATTACAGGTCCATTAACAGTAAACGTTGGTCTTCTTTCTTATACAAAAGAAGAAGGCGGTAAGCTCGGATTAAATATTCGCTATCCAGTCACAACAAACTTAGAAGGAACGCTGCAAACATTAACAAATTATGTGAGTGCAAAAGACTTTGCTATCACAAATGTGTCAGACTCTCGCCCGCATCACGTTGATAAAGATCATGTATTAATTCGTACGCTTCAGCGTGTATATGAAGAACAAACAGGAGAAAAAGCCGAGTTATTAGCAATTGGCGGCGGTACATATGCACGTTCATTGAAGGCTGGTGTTGCGTTTGGTCCGCTATTCCCAGGGAAAGAAGAATTAGCGCATCAAAAAGATGAATATATTGAAATTGAAGATTTACTTAAAGCAACAGCGATTTATGCACATGCAATTTATGAATTAGCGAAGTAGTAGGATGGAAATCCAAAAACATAAAAGCTGTCTTTTTTAGGTGGGCTAGAGGGACTGGCCATGCTTAGAAGCGGTCAGGGCTTATGTCTCTGCCACGTGCCATGCGAAAATAAAGAGAGAAAACGAGGCAGGTCACTTTTTGTTCTCCGTACCAGTGACTGATGTGTTGAAAAGAACATAAAAACCTCTTTCTTTTAGTATGTACGAGAGGTACTGGTGACGCATAGAAAGAGGGAAAAGCATCTTCTTGCTACTTGCAATATGATATGTTAAAAAATCGAAACCAATGAATGAACCGCTCTTGATAAGGAGAGCGGCTTCTTTCATATGTATGGAGAATCAGCTTCACACGAATAATAGATGTATCCTGGAAAAAGGAGAGAGAAAAGATGGCGAGACATTATTTTATTGCAGTGAAATTACCAAATGAGATAAAGAACATATTGG
Source organism: Bacillus bruguierae (assembly GCF_037104725.1). NCBI lineage: Bacteria > Bacillati > Bacillota > Bacilli > Caryophanales > Bacillaceae > Bacillus > Bacillus bruguierae. The sequence continues at coordinate 84,554 of NZ_JBAWSX010000001.1, forward strand.
CAGAGTGGAAAGAAATGATAGAAGAAACGACGCCATTTCGTTCTTGGGTACATAAAGAAGACTACCATATTACACTTTCGTTTTTAGGAAGTGCTGAGGAGAGGCAACTTGAAAAGTTAAAATTAGACTTGCAGCAGCTAGCAGAAATGTCCCGTTTTTCACTTACATTGCAAGGGTGTCATACATTTGGTGTAAAAGAACAGCCACGTGTTTTTTGGATAGGAGTGGAAGAAGAACGGGCTTTGTTCGACTTACAAAAAGAAGTGTATACGATATGTGAGCAAAATGGTTTTCAATTAGAAACGCGTCCGTATCATCCTCATATTACCGTAGCTCGTAAGTGGAAAGGAGAAGAGGCGTTTGATAAAAATCAGCTTCCCGCCCTGCTGCGGCGTATATTTGAAGTGGAAACAGTAACGTTATATGAAACACATATAGAACGGATGCCAAAGTACGAGGCGATCTATGAAATATATTTACAGAATACACAAGCTTGAAAACGTTTTCTGATTTTTTGAATATACTATAGAAAACGGAATGTCTCTTGGGAGGGTGTGGATACATATGTTAAGCATACAGCGTACATTTGAAGCATATTTAGATGAAATGGATAAAATTACAGTTTTACTTCCGCATGCATACGGGACGAGTAGCGTATTCCATTTAAAACAAGGTGCAAATGAATGGGAGCTTGCAATCAATTGTGTCACCTCCCTTCCACATGTAACGAAATATGAGTGTAAAGTTAGCGAACCAATTACATTGAGTAACTGTTATATCATACGTGATGAACGCAAGGCAGAAACCGACTTACAGATGGGTGCTGTCATTCGGACAGAGAAATTTGATGAGTTATATATGTACGAAGGACGAGATTTAGGTGCTTCTTATTCCTACATTCAAACTGTATTTAAAGTGTGGGCACCAACAGCTACAAAAGCAAAAGTTCGTATTTATGAAAGTGAAACAGTGTATAAGGATTATGAAATGGAAGGACAGGAAAAAGGTGTTTGGAGTTACGAGTTAACGGGAGACTGGGACGGTGCAAAGTATACCTTTCTCGTCTGCATTAATTTAATTTGGCGAGAAGCGGTTGATCCATATGCAAAATCAGTGACTGTAAACGGTACGTACGGAATTGTTGTAAACCTTGCGAAAACATATGTGCAAGATGAGGAACCACTACCTCTTATGACTTCTATGACGGATGCTGTTATTTATGAGGCTCATATTCGTGATATGACAGTTCATCCTCATAGCGGCGCAATGTATAAAGGGAAATATCTCGGTTTAACAGAAGAAGGAACGACAGGAGAACGAGGGACGGTAACAGGCCTTTCTTATATAAAGGAATTAGGTGTTACACATCTTGAACTATTACCGATTCATCATTATGCCGGAGTCGATGAGGAACAGCCATTTGCAACGTATAATTGGGGGTATAATCCGTTATTTTATAATGTTCCAAATGGTAGCTATGCAACAAATCCTCTAGATCCGTACAATCGAATTGTTGAATGTAAACAAATGATTCAAGCACTTCATCGAAATGGTTTGCGCGTCATTATCGATGTTGTTTATAACCATGTGTATGAAAGAGAAACATCTTCTTTTGAAAAGCTTGTACCCGGATATTATTTTCGGCATGATGAAAATGGAATGCCGTCAAATGGGACGGGGGTTGGAAACGATATTGCCTCAGAGCGCAAGATGGTGCAGAGGTTTATTGTCGATTCAGTGTTATATTGGTTAACAGAGTATAAGGTGGATGGTTTCCGGTTTGACTTAATGGGAATTTTAGATGTTGAGACAATGAACGAAATCCGGCAGAAAGTAAATGAAGTAAAAGAGCATGTAATATTACTAGGTGAAGGATGGAATTTACAAACACCGCTTGCTGCGGATCAGAAGGCAACATTACAAAATGCAGCGAAACTACCATGTATCGCCCAGTTTAATGATCAATTTCGTGATGGAATTAAGGGAAGTACATTTGACGTGCAAAAATGCGGGTATGCGCTCGGGGAGACAACAAATAAAGAGCATATTCAATACTTGCTTACAGGAAGTATCCCTTATTTCAAACAGAAGAGTTTATTTATAGAACCTGTGCAAAGCATTAACTATGTAGAATGTCACGATAACATGACGATGTGGGATAAGATTATAGGTAGTAGTAAAGAAGAGGAACATATGCAAAAACGCCGCCATCGCCTTGCAACAACGATGACACTATTAGCACAAGGTATTCCGTTTTTACATGCTGGTCAAGAATTTTATCGTACAAAGCAAGGAAATGAAAATAGTTATAATGCTCCGGACTGTATTAATCAAATGGACTGGGATCAAAAAGAACGAGAAGAAGAAACGATTTCTTATATAAAAGGAATCATTCGTATTCGCAAATCACACGGAGCATTTCGTTTTGCGTCTTCTGAATTGATTAAGCGGCATATGTCCTTTTTTAATACAGCTCCTTCTGTAATTGCATATTATTTACAAGATGTGCAGCAGTTTGGACCGTGGAAAGAGATTGTTGTGTTATTTCATAACGGAATAGAGGAGCAAACGGTTTCATTGCCTAAAGGTGGTACATGGCACGTACTTGCAAATGACGGAAAAGCGCATGAAAGTGTAATTTCTTCATTTGAGGGAGAGACAATTACCATTGCCCCGATTAGCACCTATATATTGACGAAATTGTGACGAATCGCCCCTTGACGATGCGAATATAATAAATGTAAAATTGAATAAGGTGGCTATTTAGTTAAGTTGCCAGTCTATTATTATTTTTGTAAAATAAAGTAAAAGGGTAAGCGGCTTGTCTGTTTCTTTTTCACTTTTACTTACTACTTGAAGCAGAATGGATGGAAACCCTGGGCATATGTTTGGATATGTTGTGGTTTTTCTTTTCATAACTATAAAAGATAAGGAATTGTTAACGGGTAATGAACATGGAATGGTTGGAACAATTGTTAGGAAAAGAATGGAAAGTAATACCAGCCGGAGGGGCGACAGGAGATGCCTATATTGCGCATAACGAATATCATAAAATCTTTTTAAAGCGCAATTCATCGCCCTTTCTTGCGGTATTGTCGGCAGAAGGAATTGTTCCGAAGTTACTTTGGACAAGGCGATTAACAAATGGTGATGTGATTTCGGCACAAAAGTGGCTCCCAGGACAAAAATTAGAACCAGAAGATATGAACTCTGAGCGAGTGGCAGCATTGTTGAAAAAAATTCATTCTTCTGAAGCGTTATTGCATATGATTCAAAAGCTTGGTAAACAGCCTTTGCATGCGCAAGATATACTAGAAGAAGCGCTTCTCACTTTACAAGAGGATGTAAAGCAAAATGAAGTCATTCAAAAAGGACTTCAGTATTTACAAAAGTCCCTTCAGAATGTAGAATTTGATCATCTTGCTGTTTGTCATTGCGATGTGAATCATAACAATTGGTTAGTAACAGATGATAACGAATTGTTTTTAATTGATTGGGACGGAGCGATTATTGCAGACCCAGCTCTTGATATTGGGATGTTACTCCATTGGTACGTTCCAAGAGATGAATGGCATGAGTGGCTTGAGCATTACGGATTAGAACTCACTGATTCTTTGCTAAGCCGTATGAAATGGTATGTTACGCTGCAATGTATGATTTTTGTGCAATGGTATACAGCAAAAAATAAGCAAGTAGAAGCAGAATATTGGCTTCAATATTTAATGCAACTACTCGCTTCAGAATAAGTTAAGAAAAACTATCCATTCCTGTAATCCATTGTGACAGTTGTTCTTGATGACCAGAAATATGGTTATCTAAATCAGGAGAATATTTACCCGATTGACTATAGTAATATACATCGTTTAACATCGTTTTAACCTCATTACTCACATTGTCATTTACGAGTAACGATTGAATGAGACGTTCTAATTGTTCACATTCAGAAACCGTTCCACAGCAATCACTTTGATGATTGACTAAGATGTCTTTTAAGATTGCCATTTGATGTTCATGATTAAGTGGCATTTTGACACATCCTTTTCATTTGTTATCGTAACAATGAAACGAGCGTAACGAACCGCTGATGGAAATTGTATTTGATACACTTTGTAGTTTCCGTCTAAATAGTAAATTTTATACTTGAAAGAAACGGACCGAGTGCTCGTACGTACTTGGTTTTTTATATGATACACACATCTTGGAGTGCAGAGAGGGAGAGAACTATGCGTTTAAGACATAAACCATATGCAATGGACCGAACGAAAGAATATTCACAGTTTGTAATTGGAAATCCAGAAGAACATAACGGAAAATGGAAAGAATTATTTGGAAATGACAACCCGATTCACATTGAAGTTGGAACAGGCCGCGGCCGCTTCATGTACGAAATGGCAAAAGCAAATCCAAACGTAAACTATATTGGAATTGAGAAATTTACAAGTGTAGTTGTAGATGCACTTGATAAATTAATTGAATACGCGCTGCCGAATTTAAAATTAATTAATAAAGATGCAGAAGATTTAACAGTATTCTTTGCGGAGAATGAAATTGATCGTGTGTATTTAAATTTCTCTGATCCATGGCCGAAGAATCGTCATGAAAAACGCCGTTTAACGTATAAAACATTTTTACGTAACTACGAAACAGTACTTGTAAAAGGCGGAGAGATTCACTTCAAAACAGATAACCAAGCCCTGTTTGAATACTCTCTTACAAGTATGGCGGAATACGGCATGCTGCTGCCGTATATTAGCTTAGATCTTCACAACAGTGATTTTGAAGGAAATATTATGACGGAATACGAAGAAAAATTCTCAAGCAAGGGAAATCGTATTTACCGCGTTGAAGCAAAATATCGTACAGAACCTGCGCAATAATGCGCGGGTTTTTTTTATTCTTGGGAAGACAGTCGCAACCTGAGGTTAACTCAAGGGTGAATACGATAGATAGCGCATGTTTTAATGAAAATACTTTAGATATTGCTTTTGTTGATACTCTTGAAATTTTAATATGTGTTTAAAGTTAATAAAAAGTTCTATTGAGCAACAAACATTAAAGAATAATGCAGGGATGTAAGGAAATAAAAAAAGCCGCCACAAAGTACTAGCTTTGTGACAACTTCTTGAAAGGATAAAGAAAGAGCGGGAGCAGCACAAGAATGTCAATGAAAGTTAAAAAGGTTTTAAAAACTTAATTTTCAGAAAACTTAAAAACTGAAGGGTTTTTTCGCTACTCTTTCTTTATTATTAAGAGTTTAACATTAAAAATAAAATAAATCAACGAAAAATAGACAATTTTCTTTAAAATTCGACAATTTATTAAATTGATGTAAGAATACTTTTATCAATTTAACATATCTAGGAAATTAGGTTATATTAAATAAATATTACATGCATCATGTTTATATATATAAATGCAAATGGATGTATATAGGGGGAAGAAGAGTGTTTCAGTTAAACAAAGGAGATAAAATAGGAGTTTTTTCACCATCATTGCCTGGTACATATACATCACCTACTAGATTCGAACGTTCCAAACAGTTTATGGAAAGTAAAGGGTTTATTATAGTTGATGGAAGTCTTACTGGAAAATGTGATCGTTATCGATCGGGGAATATAAAAGATCGTGTTCAAGAGTTGAACGAATTTATTCGGAATCCAGAAATTAAGTGTATTATGTCGTCTGTTGGAGGAAGCAATTCAAATTCATTACTTCCTTATTTAGACTACGAAGAAATAAAAAAACATCCAAAAATTTTTGTTGGATATTCTGATGTCACTGCCATTTTGTTAGGCATTTATGCGAAAACGGGTATGACAACATTTTATGGTCCGTCCCTCATTTCATCATTGGGAGAATTGCCTCCGTATGTAAATGATACATTTTCATCATTTGAAGATGTGTTAATAAAAAATGAAACACTTCCGTATGAATATCCTATATATCATTTTTGGACAGATGAGCAATTAAATTGGCAGACACAGAATCGTCCTAAAGCAAGTTATCAGAATGAATGGGTTTGTGTCAAAGAAGGTACCGCAACGGGTCGGTTAATAGCTGGAAATTTAATGACAATGTTAAGCATATGGGGGAGCCCTTATATGCCTGTTATTCATAAGGGAGATATTTTAATGATTGAGGACTGTAAAAAAACAGCAGCAATTGTTGAAAAGCATTTTAGTTTCTTGAAAATAAATGGTGTATTTGAAAAGATTGGCGGGATAATCTTAGGAAAACATGAACAATTTGACAATCAAGGAACGGGGCTAACACCATATGATATTTTGCTCGAAGTAATGGGAGACACTGATATTCCAATCTTAGCCGATTTTGATTGCTGTCATACACATCCAATTGTCACAATGCCAATTGGCGGAACGATTGAATTGAATGCAACGCAGAAGACGGTTCGGGTTTTAGAATTTTAATTAATTAAAGAGCTTGTAATGACAGTAGAAAGCATAAGGAAGCTTTAATATTATTTAACTTATTTAAAATGATAAAAGCTAGCATTTTGCTAGCTTTTATAGCGCTATAAAGAATCAACATAATTTTTAGCTTCAAGTAATGACAACCCTAAAACCTCTCGTGCCTTTTTAATTGCTTTGATTTTATCTCCTTCTTTCACTAGCTGGCGAAGTTCTTTGTTAATTGTATGCTCAGGGAGTTCCATGTGTTTAGCGATTTGATCTAATTTATCTTCTGTTCGTTTTAATCTTGTATGAATGTTGTTTAACTGACCGGAAATATAAAATATACCTAAAGCGATTACTGCTGTTAGAAGTAAATAATCCACATTTATCTCTCCTTTCTTGTTTACTTTATTTAACAAAATTTTTAGACTGCCCTCTCGGAATGCTTAATATTTTCCACTCCGAACCTTTAATTTGCTTACCGATATATAGAATTTGTCCTAAGTGATTGCTGCAATGGGCAATTTCAATTTGAATGGCTTCTAAAACCGTTAAGGGATTTTTTCTAATGGTCACAATCTTTAGTAGATCATCTGTTTTGAGTTCTTGAATAGTTGAAAATAAGAGGAACCATCCTTTTTCCCAAATATGTAGTAATTCTTCTCTTGATTGGATCGTATCAACGAATTCATCGTCACGATCTCTTTCTTCTTTTTCTCCATCTGTTGTTAAAAAGTCAGTCCATCTTGAATGCATATTTCCACTTAAATGCTTCATAATGATTGCAATACTATTAGATTCTTCATTAGGTTGCCAATGAAGTTCTTGTTCGGTTAATTGCTCAATTGCTTGTTCAGCACGTGCTTTTATATGTATAAATTGAGAAAGTACAGTAGACAAAAACTTGTCTTCAACTCGATTCATCAAAAAGTCTTCTCCCTATTTCCTTAATTTACCTTTATTTTAACAGAAAAATATGTACGATGCGGAAAGGGAAACATTACAGAAATGTAATCTTGCTGTCACGTAAATCGATAACAAATCACACATAAAACTTTTATCATACAAACAGACATAGTAAATGAACAGAAAAGGTGTGACTCACTTGAAGAAATATGTAATAGGTATTACTTTATTTATGCTATTATTTTCCGTATCTTCAATGGCAGTACTAGCTGTTGCTGAAAAAAATGATGCAATAGATATTAAAAAATGGGTAGCAAAAGAATATTACGTTCAAATCACAGAGAATGGAAAAGAAGAATCTGTACAAGATAATGATGGAGAAAAACAGCCCGTGTATTGGTATACAATGAAAGCATATGATAAAAAGGGAAAAGAAGAAACGGTTAAATTTTTCGCAACTAAAAACTTAAAATTACAGGCATTTCTGCGTGTGTATGTAAATGGTGAATATCCGGATAAAACACATGGAATTCAAAGATACGAAGAAATAACGACTAAGCAAATACCTGTGAAAGCAAAAGAAAAGTTAGATGTGAAATAATACAAATAAGCAGCTTGTGGAGACTTTATCCATAAGCTGCTTATTTGTATATACAAGTTAAAAATCCGAAATAAAAAATTCCTTTCTTTTTAGGGGGGATGAGATCATCTGGCCATGCGTAGAAGCGGTCAGGGCCTGTTCCTGCCACGTGCAAGGTTTAAAACAAAAGGAGAAAGCGAGTGGGAATTACTTTTTTTAATTACAAAACCACTTACAAAACTTACAAAATCTATTATTACTATTGAAAGCGTTTTAATATTGTAAATAACAACATAAGGGGGTGCCTCTATGGGGATTCAAAATCAAGTGGAAACGATGTCACCTGCAGGTGAAGGAGAAACAAAGCAGGAAACATTTATTTCAAAAATTATGAATATAAAAATTGGTGTTATACCGTTACCTTTATATCTTGTGCTAGCAGCGGTTATTTATGGAGCATCTGTATATAATAAGTTGCCTGCGGATATGATTGGCGGATTTGCAGTTATTATGATTATGGGTATTTTCTTAGGCGATATTGGAATGAGAATTCCAATTTTAAAGAACGTTGGTGGACCAGCAATTCTTTCATTATTTATTCCGTCATTACTCGTGTTCTTTAACTGGATCAACCCAGCATCAATGAATGCTGTAAATATGTTAATGAAAAAATCGAACTTTTTATATCTATACATTTCTTGTTTAGTAGTTGGAAGTGTTTTAGGAATGAACCGCAAAGTGTTAGTACAAGGCTTTATTCGCATGTTTATTCCATTAGTTGTAGGAACACTTGCTTCTATTGTAGTTGGATTATTAGTTGGATCATTATTCGGATTTGAAATGAAGAGAACGTTCTTCTTTATCATTGTACCAATTGTGAGTGGTGGTATCGGAGAAGGGATTTTACCACTTTCCTTAGCTTACAGTGAAATTTTACATCAATCATCAGCAACATTTGTATCTCAGCTTATTCCGGCAGCGGTTATCGGAAATATGTTTGCGATTGTAGGCGCTGGATACATGAAGCGATTAGGTGAGAAAAAACCAGAACTTAGCGGTAATGGTGTATTGGTAAAAACAGGTAATCAAGATGATTTATTAAAAGAACAAAATACAGAAAAACCAATTGACTTCTCATTAATGGGAGCAGGTTTATTAATTGCATGTACGTTCTTTATTTTCGGTGGATTGGCTTCTAAATTTATTGGTATTCCAGGGGCAATCATTATGATCTTTTCAGCAGCACTTGTGAAGTACTTTAAATTAATGCCAGCAAAAATGGAGCAAGGTGCATATCACTTATACAAATTTATTTCGACAAGCTTAACGTGGCCATTAATGGTTGGTTTAGGAATACTGTACATTCCGTTAAAAGATGTAGCAGCTGTTCTTTCAGTTGGATATGTTGCGGTGTGTGCATCAGTGGTAATTACAATGATCGCAACTGGTTTCCTTATTGGGAAAGTTATGAAAATGTTCCCGGTTGAATCTGCGATTGTAACAGGATGCCATAGCGGACTAGGCGGAACAGGAGATGTTGCGATTTTATCAGCTTCAAACCGTATGGAATTAATGCCGTTTGCACAAATTTCAACGCGTTTAGGCGGAGCAGCAATGGTTGTAACAGCATCAATTTTATTAAAAATGTTTTCGTAATGTAACATCAAACAAGCTAGCTATGTAAAGACGTAGCTAGCTTGTAAAATTAGGAGGAGATTATTTTTATGTTAGAGAGCCAAATTAAAGAACGTTCGTTATTACTTCATAAAGAATTAGTAGGAAAAATTGAAATTACAAGTAAAGTAGAAGTGAATTCAGCTGATGATTTAAGTTTGACATATACACCAGGCGTAGCGGAATCTTGTAAGGCGATTGCGGCAGATGAAGAAACAGCTTATGACTATACAGCACGTGGTAATATGGTTGCCGTTGTCTCAGATGGAACGGCAGTACTTGGCTTAGGTGATATTGGACCGAAAGCAGCTATGCCTGTTATGGAAGGAAAAAGTATTTTATTTAAAAAGTTTGCGAATGTCGATGCATTCCCGCTTTGTCTTGGAACGACTGATGTAGATGAAATCGTAACCATCGTTAAAAATTTAGAACCTACATTTGCAGGTATTAATTTAGAAGACATTGCAGCGCCGCGTTGTTTTGAAATTGAAAAGCGTTTAAAAGAAGAAACAAATATTCCAGTGTTTCATGATGATCAGCACGGAACAGCAATTGTTGTTTTAGCGGCAGTTCTTAACGCGTTAAAAGTAGTAAATAAAACGATGGATGAAGTGAAGATTGTCATTAATGGTGCTGGTTCTGCAGGAATTGCGATTGGTAAATTGTTATTAAAAGCAGGCGCACAGCATATGACGTTAGTAAGTTTAGAAGGTGTTGTTTGTGAAGGAGAATCATGGATGAACCCTGCACAAATCGAGATTGCGAAAGAAACAAATCGCGAACATGTACGTGGAACATTAAAAGAAGCGATTGCTGGTGCAGACATTTTTATCGGTGTATCTGCTCCTAATGTATTAACAAAAGAACTTGTGAAGACAATGAATGAAAATCCGATTGTGTTTGCAATGGCGAATCCAGTACCAGAAATATTCCCAGAAGATGCACTGGAGGCGGGAGCTGCTGTTGTTGGAACAGGACGTTCTGATTTTCCAAACCAAGTGAACAATGTATTAGCATTCCCAGGTATATTCCGCGGTGCATTAGATGTGCGTGCCACAGATGTTACTGAGGAAATGAAATTAGCTGCCGCGTATGGAATTGCTAACATTATTACAGATGAAGAACGAAATGCAAATTATGTTATCCCAAATCCATTGGATAAAAGAGTTGTACCAAGTGTTGCAGCTGCGGTAGCAAAAGCAGCAATTGAATCAGGTGTGGCACAAATTAAAAAAGTACCAAACTATTCAATCGAACAATAAAGTGAAACTTTGATGCAAGAAATATATCGAGCTTGGATATATTACGAATCTAAAAGATGTGGATCGTGTATGTCTAAGCTGGATACATGCCATCTATTTTAAAACTGCTCCCCATCTTTAAGAGGTGGGGAGCAGTTTTATTTCTTCTCTATAAACTCTATTTCAAATCCTACTTGTTCAATCATATGTTGTCCTTCTTTATATATCCATTTTCATTTTTCGACATCTTTGTCTAGCTCTTCCTCCTAGGCCCTCATGTCTAAGAACCTTCCACACAAGAAGGTAAAAAGCACCTTCTGTGTGAAAGAACCTTAGCCAATGGGCCTAAACAGTCGGTGGCTTCGCGTCTTCCGCCGAGGCAAAAAGCGCCTCTATGTCAGAAGTTCCATCCCCCTCTTGTTCTGAGCGAGCCGCTTCCGCTTTTCTTATGATCCAGCTCCAGCGGCTAGAACAGTCGGTGGCTTCGCGTCTTCCACCGAGGCAAAAAGCGCCTCTATGTCAGAAGCTCCATCCCCCTCTTGTTCTGAGCGAGCCGCTTCCACTTTTCTTTATAAGTCGCTGTTATGCAGAATACAACATGCCCGCTACTTGCTTTCTCCTTTTGTTTTAAATCTTGCATGTGGCAAAAAGACCCTGACCGCTTCTATGCATGGTCAGATGCTCTCGCCCACCTAAAAAGAAAGAGGGTTTTATGTCAATTTTTAAATTTGTATTTATATAGGTCTTCTTTGTATCTCAATAAGTAAAATATTATACATAGGCTTACTTATGAAAAAAAGTTGTTTTCATTGTAAAGAATGAGTAATATAGATTTCGCACGGAGTATAGAAAACATGGGGTGAAAAGAGAGGGATGGAGAAAAAAAAGAAGTTTTTGAGTTTGCAGAAAACCATTGCATTTTTTGTATGTGCTGTTGTTATATTTGCTTTACTTGTAACAGATATTTTAATTAGTCATCATGTCGAGCGTACGACAGAAGAAAGTCAAATAGAAAAAGCTAAAGCAGTTGCACGTATTACAGCAAATTCACCGCTCGTAATCGATGCTTTATCGGGAAGAAAAGATGAATCTGAAATTCAACCGAATGTGAATCGGCTTTTAAAAAATACAGATGTTCAATTCATTGTAGTTATGGATATGAATGGGATACGAAAATCTCATCCGGATCCTAATAAAATTGGTCAACATTTCGTTGGGGGCGATGAAGCAACAGCCTTGAAAGGAAAAGAATATGTATCAACAGCAAAAGGGACATTAGGAAGGTCTATGCGAGTATTTGTACCAATCTTTTCTGAAACGAAAAAACAAATAGGGGTTGTGGCTGTTGGAATTTCAGCTGATAATGTAGAAGAGATGGTGAAACAAAGCAGACACATTATGTACATCGGTGTCAGCGTTGGGATTTTAGTAGGAGTTATAGGGGCTATTTTATTGGCTAGACATATTAAGAAAATTTTATTTGGCCTCGAACCTAGTGAAATTTCAAAAATCTTAGAAGAACGAAATACGATGCTACAATCTGTTAAAGAAGGAATTATTGCGATTGATACGGATGCGCGGATTACTTTAATTAATCACGAAGCCAGGCGGTTAATTGAAAAAAGCGGGATCAAAGAAGAGTTTATTGGTGAAGACATTAAGAAGTATATGCCGAATTCAAGGATAAAAGAAGTATTACAAACGGGAGTAGCGCAGTTTGATGAGGAACATAGTATGCATGGGATTACAATTGTTTCGAATCGAGTTCCGTTATACGTAAAGGGAGAAATTGTTGGGGCAATTGCAACATTTCGTGATAAAACGGAAATAAGAAAATTAGCAGAGCAGTTAACCGGTATTCGACTATATGCAGAGGCTTTGCGTGCACAATCGCATGAGTTTATGAATAAAATGCATGTTGTATTAGGACTAACACATATGAAGCATTATGAACAATTAGAAACATATGTTAGTAGCATGGTATCAGAGCATCAATATGAAATTGGAGATGTGATGCGGAAGATAAAAAATCCTGTGTTTGCAGGTTTTTTACTTGGAAAACTTAGCTATGCAAGAGAAAGAGGAATAGAATTAACGATCAGTGAAGATTCTTATTTACCACAGCCGGATGATGAGGGGATTATTCATGAACTCATTACAATTGTAGGGAATTTAATTGATAATGCTTTGGATGCAGTAGCGGATTGTAAATATAAGCAGGTAAATGTTGTAATTAAATATTATGATAAATTAATTGTAAAGGTTACAGATACAGGTAATGGAATTAAACAAGAAGAAATAGATAAATTATTTGTTAAAGGGTACTCTACAAAAGGAGAAAATCGAGGATATGGCTTATATCTTGTGAAGGAAAGTATAGAACGTATAAAAGGAAATATCCATATTGATTCAGTATTAGGGGAGCAAACAATAATCACAATTGAAACACCATATAAAAGTAGGGATGAGATGGAAGATGATTAAAGTTTTAATTGTAGAAGATGATCCAATGGTAGCCGTGCTAAATAAGCATTATTTAGAACAAGTTGGCGGGTTTGAACTTGTTCATATAGCTAATTCTGTAGATGAAGCATTGCAAGTACTAGAAGAATCCCACATAGATTTTATATTGCTTGATATTTTTATGCCTGGTGATACTGGGTTTGAATTGTTATTGCATATTCGCAATAAGGAAAAAGAAATTGATGTGATGATGATTTCAGCGGTGCATGATATGGTAAGTATTAAAAAAGCACTGCAATATGGAGTTGTAGATTATTTAATTAAACCATTTACGTTTGAACGTTTTAAGGAAGCATTATCTGCTTATCGCGAAAAATTTGAATTTATGAAGGCGCAGTCCAATATTAATCAATCTGAATTAGATGCATTGATTTTACAAAAAGAAAAAAAAGAATCTCCTGTAAGCAAAGTGCTTCCAAAAGGATTAACAAAACAAACCTTACAATTAGTTTGGAAACAGATAAAATCGCTTCAAGGGAAAACATTTACAACAGAAGAGATGGCACAATTAGTTGGAATTTCTAGGGTTTCCATTCGAAAGTATGTCCTATTTTTAATTGAAATTGGAGTTTTAGAAAATGAAATGGTATATCAACAAGTAGGAAGACCGGTAAGCAAACTGCGTTGTATTGATGAAAACAAAATACATTTGTATATATGAAGCTGTCCCAAAAGATCGTTAAATAACGGCTTTTTGGGACAGTTTTTTTGACTAAATGAATGTTTTTTGTAATTCGAAGCATCTGTTTTATTCAGATATTTTCAAGATTTTGAAGAAAAATGTCGAATTTTTTAGAATATTGTATTTTTTTGTTGTTGGGTTGTATTTTTAGTGTTAAACTTATAATTACAAAGAGAGAGTAGCTAACACCTCCCTATTTTAAATTGAAAAAGACTGAAAATTCCGTCTTTTGAATCACCTTTATTTAAGCGATATGTATGCGTATTTGCTGCTCTTTCTTTTTTTATAGCATGTCAATCATTTATATAAAAAATTTTTATATAAATGATTGACAAAAAAACAGATTTTAATAATAATTAATTTATAATAATTTTAAATAAAAAATTATTATAATAAAAAGGGGGTCCAAAAATGAATCCATACAATCGCTTAACAACAAATCAAGGTGCTCCTGTAGGAGATAACCAAAATTCTCGTACAGCAGGTCGTCGTGGCCCAGTATTATTAGATGATTATCATTTAGTAGAAAAATTAGCGCATTTTGATCGAGAACGTATTCCTGAGCGTGTTGTACATGCACGTGGTGCTGGCGCTCATGGCCTTTTCGTAACAAAAAATAGTATGAAAGAATATACAAAAGCAGCATTCTTACAGAAAGAAGGAACAGAAACACCTGTATTTGTTCGCTTCTCAACGGTTATTCATGGGCAAGGTTCTCCGGAAACAGCTCGTGATCCAAGAGGTTTTGCGGTGAAGTTTTATACAGAAGAAGGAAACTATGATCTTGTTGGTAACCACTTACCTGTATTTTTCATTCGTGATGCAATCAAATTCCCTGACATGGTCCATTCTTTAAAACCGGCGCCAAATACAAATATTCAAACTCCAGATCGCTACTGGGATTTTATGACGCTAACACCAGAATCAACTCATATGTTAACTTGGGTATTTTCTGATTACGGTACGCCTGCAAACTACCGCCAAATGGAAGGATTCGGTGTTCATTCATTTAAATGGGTAAACGAAGATGGGAAGGTTGTATACGTAAAATATCACTGGAAGCCACAACAAGGCGTACGTAATTTTAATGTAAAAGAAGCAGAACAAATGCAAGGAAAAGATTTTAACCATGCAACTCGTGATTTATTTGATGCGATTGAGCATGGGAATTATCCGAAATGGGATCTTCATCTACAAGTTATGAAACTAGATGAAATGGATTCCTTAGAGTTTGATCCATTAGATCCAACAAAAATATGGCCAGAAGACCGTTTTCCATTAATGGAAGTAGGTACAATGACGCTAAATCGTAACCCGCAAAATTTCTTTGCAGAAGTAGAACAAGCGGCATTTTCACCAAGCGCAACTGTGCCTGGTATTGAACCATCTGAGGATAAATTATTACAAGGACGTTTATTCTCTTATCCGGATACACAGCGTTATCGCTTAGGTGCAAATTACTTACAAATTCCTGTAAACTGTCCGTACGCAGCGGTGCATAATCAACAACGCGATGGTTTCATGCAAACGAACCAACAGCCGTCTACAATTAATTATGAACCAAGTCGCCATGCGGAAAATCCAAGTGAAGATTCGGCATATCGAGATTCAACTATGAAACTTGAAGGTTATGTATCTCGTGAAAAAATTGAGAAACCAAACGATTTTGGGCAAGCTGGTGAGCGTTATCGTTCCTTCTCTAAAGAAGAACAAGATAACTTAATTGCGAACTTGGCAAATGATTTAAAAGATGTGAATGAACAAACAAAATTGCTTGCAATTTGCAACTTCTTCCGTGCAGATCGAGAATATGGTATGCGTTTAGCACAAGCATTACATGTTGATATTTCAGCGTATGTGGGAGGACCTGTGAAGTAGGGGATACCTTAATTATATATACAAGTAAAAAAAGACATAAAATCCGCTTTCTTTTTAGGTGGCGAGAGTACCTGGCCGTGCATAGAAACGGCCAATTCCTTTTTCTATCACATGCAAGGTTGAAAACAAAAGAAGAAAGGGGGTGAAGGTCATGTTGTATTCTGCGTAGCAGTGACTTATATGTCGAAAAATTGAAATGGAGATATATAGCTAAATTTGGAACAACTATACACTTTTTAAAATTACAAAATTAGTTACAAAACTTACGAAAACTATTTTTATTGTCAAAAGAGTGTAAAATTTTAGGCAAGAGCATGAAAGAGCCTTTAAGGGAGGGAGTCAAAAAGTTTCGAAGTGTTAAAATGTGTAGTCAAAATTGAACATATTGATGTTATGAATCTATGAATAATAAAAAATATATAAATCCTCATTAAAATTTTGACATGGCTGAGCTTGTTACTTTTGATTAATCTCACATGGAGAAAAATTGTTTATGCCGTATTTTAAAATTGGATTTATATAGTATGAACAAATTAATGGCGTTTATGCTCAGCACGAGATGGTAATACGGTACAATTTCAGTTTACATGATTTGATAGAAATGATGGTAAAAACATAATTTAGTCAATTTGTATATTATCATTGTTTGTTAGATATGTCAATATTCGAATTATTGGATTTAATAGCTATATTAGAGAAATTAATGATTTTTGAAGAGTAGATAGGCATATATAGAAAGTAAGTTTATAACGATCAAAAGAGACAAAATACTAGCAACTATCAAGTCGTTCTTATCGTGCATTTGTACCAAAAGCCATCTTAATATCATTCGTTAGGAGGCGGATAAAGAGTATGGTGTGTGACGTTAGGCAGAAATCGGGTTCACACTCGAGGGATTGTCTGGACTAACGATTGTTAGTAACAACTGAAACTGTGAGACCACGGTGGGATACCCAAACAAATCTCACGACTAGATGGCTGTTAATACTCCCCCATGCGTAATTGGTAACGACTACGTGTGAAGCGGGGTGAAGTCGCATCGAGTAGCCCTAACAGGTAAAGCTGAGGAAAGGTTAAACATATTGCAAAAGTGATGCGGACAGGGAGCTATATATGGTCAGGATTTGAGCAATCAATGACGAACTGCTGAATGTACGTCTCGTGTATCCGTTCCTAGAAATGGGCGTCAATATATTATCTCCAAAACAATATCATACGGTTTGTGATGGATAAAGCTAAAGGGTTGCTTTAACTTCTTATTGAAGTGGTAATCGGGACAAAGGCAGGGCCTACGTATAGTTATATACCTAGCAGTTTCGGAACGTCAGAAGTCCCTAACGATGTAGTAATAACTCGGGGAACAGCTTAAGCTGTGAAAGAGTTATGAATAGGGATGGCAGTAGGGGTGTAGTACCAATGAAACTCTGATAATAAGGAGTGGAGGGAAGGCCCCGAGTCTAATGAACAGGTTCTCTTACATAAAGATGGCGATAACAAAGCTATATGAACTTGTTGATTAGGTGGAACGCCGTGTGCGGTGAAAGTCGCACGCACGGTGTGGGGTGGGGGAAAAGCTGGAGATGGCTTCAAAGGTTTACCTATTACCATTATATGAAAAAAGTAACTTCTATTTTTTCAATTATCATGATCTTTATATTTACTATAGGTCAGAGTTTGATGCCTATAATAGCGAAAGCACAAGAGTTAAATACAAGTGGATTTGTTGATAGCTTTACGTTCGACAAAACAGATCTCAGTTATGGAGAACGAACGGGAATAAAAGTTAATTTTAGTGATAAATCTGGAAATAAAATGAAGGCTGGAGACACACTAACGTTAACGTTACCTCAAGAATTACAAGGATATAGTAGAAAGATTGATTTAAAGAATGATGCTGGTGTTACATTTGGAACTTGTCAAGTAACGACAACAAATGTTTTATGTACATTTACTGATGTAGTTGAGAAACTTCGAAATATTAGAGGATATTTCTATTTTGAAGTTCAAGCGACTCAGAATGTAGCAATAGGGCAAACGATAACAGTTGACACAAATTTAGGTGCAAATTTACAAACGCAAAGGGTAACCATTAAGGGGCCAACTGAAGGTGGTGAGAGTACAGCTCCATTTTCCTACAAAACAGGTAGAATTGACCCGGATACTCCAACTAAAGTGAAGTGGGAACTGCCTATAAATAATAACAAGGAGCAATTAAGTTCTGATATTGTTTTGTCGGATACTTCACAATCAGGCCAAACACTTGATCAGGCTGGTTTTACTTTAATAGTTGGAAATGAAGCGTTAACACCTCAACAATTCGTTGATAAGGGTTATGGAACAATTACTTTTAATAGTAATTCTTTTGAAATTAGAGCTTATAAGGATCAGGTCAGTGGTAAGATTTTTATTTTGAGGTATACCGCTACTATAACTGAAAATGGAATGAGCCAAGAGAATTTTTTTAATGATTTTACGATTAATTACCAGATTTTAAATGAGCAACCAGTAACGTTTTCAGATAGTGCTTGGACTAAAAATATAAACGCGGGCGGTGGTGCTCAAGGTGATTTACCACCTAAAGGAACGCTAAGAATTGTAAAACACATTGCTGGAGATGAAACAAAATTCATACCGAATGTCTCGTTTAAATTATATACAGAGTCAGGTCAGCAAATTGGCGGTACGTATACAACAGATGCACAAGGTATGGTTGAAGTCCCTACTTTAAATCCAGGCGATTACTATGTACAAGAGATTACTGCTCCAAACTATTTGGATTTTGATCCACAAGCAAAAGTGCCTTTTACAATTGATGCAAATGCCGAAAAAGGTGTAAAGCTGATGGTTCCGAATAAGGTGAAATCGACATCTATTTTAGGAACGAAGGCGTGGAAGGATAGCAACGCGACAGATCGTCCAGCAACAATCAAAGTCGATTTACTACAAAACGGTCAAGTAGTTGACACGAAAGACGTAACAGCTGCAAATAACTGGAACTATACGTTTGCAGATATACCTGCATATGATAATGATGGAAATGCGTATACGTACACAGTAAGAGAACAACCAGTAGCGGGATACAAATCAGAAGTAAACGGTTATAACATTACGAATACAAAAGTAGGTCAAACAACAGTAGTAGGAACAAAAACGTGGAAGGATAACAACGGGACAGATCGTCCAAGCACAATCAAAGTCGATTTACTGCAAAACGGTCAAGTGATTGACACGAAAGACGTAACGGCATTAAACAATTGGAAGTATACATTTGACAATCTACAAGCATACGATGCGAATGGAGTAGCGTACAAGTATGAAGTGAAAGAACAACCAGTAGACGGATACAAATCGGAAGTAAACGGTTATGACATTACGAATACAAAAGTAGGTCAAACAACAGTAGCAGGAACGAAGATGTGGAAAGACGGAAATGCAACAGACCGTCCGGCAACGATTCAAGTAGACTTACTACAGAATGGAAATGTAATCCAAACACAAGACGTAACAGCGTCAAATAATTGGAAATATACATTTACAAATCTAGAAGCATATGATGCGAATGGTGTTGCTTATACGTATATAGTAAAAGAACATCCGGTAGCAGGATACAAATCAGAAGTAAACGGTTATGACATTACAAATACAAAAGTAGGCAAAACAACAGTAGCTGGAACGAAAACTTGGAAGGATAACAATGCAACAGATCGACCAACAACAATCCAAGTAGACCTACTGCAAAATGGAACTGTGATCCAAACACAAGATGTAACAGCAGCAAACAATTGGAATTACACATTTGCAGACTTAGCACAATATGATGCAAATGGTGTTCCTTATACGTACACAGTAAAAGAACAACCGGTAGCGGGATATAAATCGGAAGTAAATGGCTACAACATTACAAACACAAAAGTAGCGAAATTGACAGTAGAAGGAACGAAGACGTGGAAAGACGGAAATGCAATAGACCGTCCGGCAATGATCCAAGTCGACTTACTACAAAATGGAAATGTAATTCAAACACAAGACGTACCAGCAGCAATGGGTTGGAAATATGTATTCGCAGATTTAGAAGCATACGATGCAAATGGAGTAGCTTACACATATACAGTGAAAGAACACCCGGTAGCGGGATATCAATCCAGCGTAAACGGTTATGACATTACGAATACAAAGGTTGGTCAAACAAAAGTAGAAGGAACAAAGACTTGGAAGGATAACAATGCAACAGATCGCCCAAGCTTGGTTAAAGTAGACCTTCTACAAAACGGTCAAGTAGTAAATACAAAAGAAGTAACAGCAGCAACAAACTGGAAGTACACATTTGACAATCTACAAGCGTACGATGCAAACGGAGTAGCGTACAAATATGAAGTGAAAGAACAACCAGTAGACGGATACAAATCGGAAGTAAATGGTTATGACATTACAAATACAAAAGCAGGCCAAACAAAAGTAGCAGGAACAAAAACGTGGAATGACAACAATGCGACAGATCGTCCGAGCACAATCAAAGTGGACTTACTACAAAATGGTCAAGTGATTGACACGAAAGAAGTAACAGCAGCAAACAATTGGAATTACACGTTTGACAATCTACAAGCGTACGATGCAAACGGAGTAGCGTACAAGTATGAAGTGAAAGAACAACCAGTAGACGGATACAAATCGGAAGTAAATGGTTATGACATTACAAATACAAAAGCAGGCCAAACAAAAGTAGCAGGAACAAAAACGTGGAATGACAACAATGCGACAGATCGTCCGAGCACAATCAAAGTGGACTTACTACAAAACGGCCAAGTGATTGACACGAAAGATGTAACGGCAGCAAACAATTGGAATTACACGTTTGACAATCTACAAGCGTACGATGCAAACGGAGTAGCGTACAAGTATGAAGTGAAAGAACAACCAGTAGACGGATACAAATCGGAAGTAAAGGGTTATGACATTACAAATACAAAGATAGGCCAAACAAAAGTAGAAGGAACGAAAGCGTGGAAAGATAATAACGCTACAGATCGTCCAAGCACAATCAAGGTAGACTTACTACAAAATGGTCAAGTGATTGACACGAAAGATGTAACGGCAGCAAACAATTGGAATTACACGTTTGACAATCTACAAGCGTACGATGCAAACGGAGTAGCGTACAAGTATGAAGTGAAAGAACAACCAGTAGACGGATACAAATCGGAAGTAAAGGGTTATGACATTACAAATACAAAAGTAGGCCAAACAAAAGTAGCAGGAACGAAAACGTGGAATGACAACAACGCGACAGATCGTCCGAGCACAATCAAAATAGACTTACTGCAAAACGGCCAAGTGATTGACACGAAAGACGTAACAGCAGCAAGCGATTGGAAATATGCGTTTACAGGATTAGAAGCATATGATGTAGACGGCCAAGCATATAAGTATGAAGTAAAAGAGCAACCAGTAGCAGGATATAAATCAGAAGTGAATGGTTATGACATTACGAATACAAAGATTAAGGAACCTACACCTGAAGTTCCTAAGGACAATACAAATAATGATCCAAATAACAATCCAAAAGTTCCGTCCCTTAAAGAAAATGATAATACGACAGTATTACTTCCTAAAACAGGTGGAACACCAGCAGAGATAATTTCAATGGTTGGAGGTATGGTATTGTTCGTTTTAGGTGGAATGTTATTCCTTCGTCAAAGAGTTAAATAATTAGATTATTTATTAAGCTATAACCCGAGTAGTAGACAAGTTAAAAAGTCGCTATTCGGTTTTTTTGTTATTTAGAACCTGTCTTTTTAAAACAAATAATTATTTTTGCATATAGTTATAGTGAGAATGGAGGGAGATAAATGACAAGAATTGCGTATACAGAAAGTGATGTCGATTTATTAGCTCGTCTCATGCGTGCTGAAGCAGAAGGAGAAGGACAACAAGGTATGATGGCTGTAGGGACAGTTGGTGTGAATCGTGTCATGTGCGATTGTCTAGACTTTAAACAAATTACAAATATTTCACAAATGGTGTATCAGCAACCAGGCGGATTTGAAGCAACGACAAAAGGGTATTTCTATCAAAGAGCAAGAGAGAGCGACAAAGAAATGGCAAGAAAATGTTTGAATTATGCTCGTATATGGCCAGGTGTATATTCTTTGTGGTTTTTCCGTCCAGTTGGTAATTGTCCTCCTACATGGTGGGATCAGCCTCATGCAGGACAATACAAGAATCATTGTTTTTACGAACCGACTGGAGATGAATGCCCGAAAGTATATGCCGGAAAATAGTGCAGGATAAATATATCGGCGATTTGACACAATATAAAGACCGTTCGACAATAATCGGTACCCCAAAAACCACCCTTTTCCAAAATGGGGTGGCTTTTTGGGGGATATTTTAATATCTGAAGAATTATTATAACCAATATACAATGCGGTTATAGATCAATTGCTACAAAAAGGGGGAAGAAGATGAACACCATTCGAATTGAAGGAACAACTGTACAAGACTGGATCAAAACATATCCTTTAATAAATGATCTCATACGAACAAAGGAAGTATTTTGGTCCAACCCTAAATACGAATTGTTTCAAACAGGAATTGAAAAAACTCGATTTAATGAAAAAGATGTAAAAGATGCGGAAGAAAGATTAAAACGTTTTGCTCCCTATATTGCGAAAGTCTTTCCAGAAACAAAAAAGTTAAATGGAATTATTGAATCTCCTATCATTAAAATTCCTTCTATGCAACAGCACTTAGAACAAATTCATGGTTTAACATCTTCTGGTCAATTTTTATTAAAATGTGATAGTCATATTCCGATTGCAGGTTCAATTAAAGCAAGAGGTGGTATTTATGAGGTTCTTAAACATGCCGAAAATTTAGCTATTCAACATCAATTGTTAACACTGCAAGATGATTATTCAATGATAGATAGTGAAAAATTTAGAAACTTCTTCTCACAATACTCGATTGCAGTAGGTTCAACTGGCAACTTAGCACTTAGCGTTGGCATTATATGTTCTAAAATGGGTTTTAACGTAACGGTCCATATGTCAGCTGATGCAAAGAAATGGAAGAAGGATTTTCTGAAGAGTAAGAGAGCAACAGTTATTGAATATAAGGGAGATTACAGTAATGCTGTAGAAGAAGGCCGAAAGTATGCGAGTAACAAACCAAACTGTTACTTTATCGATGATGAAAATTCTCATGATTTATTTTTAGGATATGCAGTGGCTGCCTCTCGCTTACAACAACAATTAAAAGATATGAGTATAAGAGTAGATGGAAATCACCCACTTTTTGTGTACCTTCCATGCGGAGTAGGAGGGGGACCGGGGGGGATTGCGTTTGGTTTAAAATTAATATATCAAGACCATGTACATTGTTTTTTGGCAGAACCTACTCATTGTCCGAGTATGTTAATAGGCTTAATCACAGGATTACATGATAAAGTTTCTGTAAAAGATTTTGGTATTGATAGCATCACTGTGGCAGATGGCCTTGCGGTTGGAAAGCCATCAGGGTTTGTTGGGCAAAACATTGAATCTTTATTAAGTGGATGTTATACGGTGAATGATAATCATTTGTATCAATTATTAAGTGCATTGATCGATTCAGAGAATATGAGCTTAGAGCCTTCTGCGGTAGCAAGTGTGCCAGGGCCAATTAGGCTATTGAAAGAAAAAGAAGGTCAGGAATATTTAAGAAAGCATTGTTTAACAGACAAATTAGAAAATGCCACACACGTCATGTGGGGGACAGGTGGCAGTATGGTCCCTAAAGAAATTATGGAAGAGTATTATAAAAAAGGGCTAGAAGTATAGGTTTGGTATATTCCTAAAGTAAAAAAGGATTTCTTTCTGTATGACTAATAGAAAGAAATCCTTTTTTATTTTGGAGATTTGATTAATGAGCGTCTATAACAATAATTCCGGCACTGCCTCTTGTTAGTTATTAGGATATTTTCCCTTAAGAAATGCATACTAAACAATAATATAGAACGCATGTAGAAAGTGAGGGGAGTTCATGGTTAAATTTCTGAAACGGTTAAAAAGTAGAGGCAATCCTAAGTCATTTTCAAGACGTGACAATACTCATTTTCAAGAAAAAAATATAGAGGACTCCCTCTTAGACGCTGATTTATCTAAAAACATAGCTAAGCTTCAGGAACTCTTTCGTCAAGCTCCTGATTTAGTGATTCGTCGGTTTCCAATGACGGTAGATGGACTAGAAGCAGCTTTAGTGTATTTGTTTGGATTAACAGATAAACAATTGATTCAAAGTCATGTTCTAACTCCTTTGATGGATAGCGGCCGTGATGCGAATACAGAACTTCCAATTCCATTAGGACATATTGAAATTATTAATACATGGAGCCAGATTGAAAATGCTATTTTGGGAGGAGATAGTGTTTTATTGATTCATGGTCAAACGACAGCGCATCAATTAGATACGAAAGGATGGCCACAAAGAAATATTGAAGATACTCGTAATGAAATATCTCTAAAAGGTGCGCATCAAGCCTTTGTAGAAACTGGAAGTCTAAATGTTGCATTGCTTCGAAGATATATTCCTCATCGAGAATTAGTGTTACAAGAAACAACAATTGGTATGCGGGGTAAAACGAGGATTTCCATTGTATATTTGAAAGATGTAGCTTCCGAAGATGTGCTGAAGGAGTTGGAAACACGGATTGAAAACATTATGGTGGATGCTGTCATTAGTGCTGGTGAACTTATCGAATTCATTGAAGATAATCCATATTCTCCGTTTCCGCAATTTATATTAACTGAAAGACCTGATGTGGCTGTATCTCACATTCTCCAGGGAAGATTTGTGGTTGTTGTGGATCATTCTCCAAATGTATTGATTGCTCCGACAAATTTTATATCCTTTTTTCAAGGAGTTGATGATTACGGGACACGTTGGTTAGTTGCCTCGTCTATTCGGATACTTCGTTTCGTAGCTTTTATGATTGCTCTCTTTTTGCCAGCAAGTTATGTTGCGTTTATTTCCTTCAATTTTGAAGTCATTCCTGTAGAGCTTTTTTTATCTATTGCGGAATCAAGAACGCGCGTACCATTTTCTCCAGTTATGGAAGCGCTGCTTATGGAAATGACATTGGAAATGATGAGGGAAGGAGCCCTGCGGCTGCCTACTCCGATTGGTCAGACAGTTGGAATTGTAGGCGGGATTATTATTGGACAGGCGGCTGTTCAGGCGGGAATTGTCAGCAACATTATGATTATTGTTGTTGCTGTTACAGCCATCGCTTCTTTTATTATTCCAAATTATGATATGGGAGCTGCGGTCAGATTATTACGATTTCCTATGATGATATCAGCTGCTTTATTTGGAATTGTCGGACTTGTTATCGGGTGGATGACATTAGTTGCACATCTTATCAGTCTTGAATCGCTAGGCACTCCTTATGGCACTCCGTTAGCGCCATTTCGCTTTGCAGATATGAAGGATGCTTTTGTACGCTTTCCTCTATGGACAATGAAAAGTCGCCCTAAGGGTACGGGAGCTGCCCCATCTATTCGACAAGGACAAAACCATAATAAAAGGTGAAACTATGAAAAAGTATGCCTATAATGACATCACACTTCTCCAGTATATTTTTTTAATTAACGGAATGCAGGTCGCAACTGGCATTTTATCTCTCCCGCGAGTGCTTGCTGAAAAAGCTGGAACAGATGGATGGATTGCTATACTTATCGGCTGGGCCTTCTCCACAATATCCGGTATTTTTATCGTGAAAACATCTGCAAGATATCCAGAGGACACGCTTTATGACATTCTTATACGATTGTTTGGAAAAATAGTTGGGAAAGCGCTAGCTGTTATTTACATGATCTATTTTGCTTGCTATTCTTGCATCATTCTTGTGAATGCTTTGCTTTATCTTAAGGGGTGGCTTCTTCCGAAAACGCCTGACTATATCATTATCTTTTTGTTTTCCATTCCTACATTTATTGTTGTACGCAACGGTCCTCGAATTCTAGGACGATACTGCGAACTTGGTTTTTATATGATGATTTGGGTCCCAGTGTTTTTTTTGATACCGCTAAAAGAAGGTGGGAGTTGGCTGCCGTTCTTTCCGCTCTTAAAAGAAGGATGGAAACCGGTATTAGCAGCTGTACCGACCACAATTTTTACTTTTTTAGGGTTTGATATCGCATTCTTTTTATATCCCTTTTTACAAAAAAAACAGTATGCAGTCCATGGATTCGTTATTGCTAATACTTTGACGATGTTATTTTATTTATTTGCTACTCTTGTTTGCTTTGCCTACTTTAGCCCTGACAGCATTACAGAATTTAATCAGCCCGTACTAAATTTATTGAAAGTAATTGAATTTCGTTTTTTAGAACGTTTTGACATGATTTTATTAGCTGTTTACTTAATTGTTGTTTCCACAGCTTGGATGCCTTGTATATACTGCGCTGTCTTTTGTTCTAGCCAATTACTAGGGAAACAAGACCATAGCTCTCACCTCGTTGTTCTACTGATACTCATTATTGGCTTTATATTTTGGACTCATCCTAGTTGGAATCAATCCGAAACTTGGCAACAGGCAATATCGAATGCAGGATTAGGATTGACGTATATATCACCTATTATTTTATGGCTGTATAGCTGGGTATATGAGAAGTATCGCCAGGGGGGGATACATTGAAAAGAAAGGTATTATGTTGCATTTTGTTATTGGTGTTTATGATGACTGGTTGTTTTGATCAAACAAATGTTGAAGATGTTTCCTTGACTCTAATGCTTGGTATAGATTTAGATCAAAATGATAATTTATTGGTGTACATGTCAAGTCCTGTTTTTAGTAAAGAGGCAAAGAGAAAAGAAGAAAATACCGGCGTGAAATCTGTTACAGTTCGAAATTCTAGAGAGGAATTTGACGCTACAGTTATGGCGCTAACCTCGGGAAGTAAGACACAAGTTTTTTTAGTTGGAAAACGGCTAATGAAACAAAAAAATTGGGAAAAGTACCTTGATCCATTTTATCGGGATCCAAAAAACACAGTCACTACAAGAGTCATTGCTGTAGATGGACCTGTTTCAGACGTCATCTTTTATAATCCAAAGGATAAGCCACGGCTTCCTTTATATTTAACAAAACTAGTTGACACCGCTTATTTAAGAAATGTCACGGTAAAAACAACTCTTCAAAAATTGCATGAACAAACGATAGATAAAGGGATGACAGCAAGTATTACTGAGATGAAAAAAAAGAATAAACTATGGCTGACAGGTACAGCGTTGTTAGATGAAAAAGGAAGATATAAATTTACGTTAAAATCTGATGAAAACAAATTGTTACGTATTTTGCAGCACGAAACGAAAGGCGAGTTTCCATTTACAATTCCAATTAAGCTAAAATCGGATAACCAGGATAAAGATTGGATAAGCTTTAGTACCCAAAATATTAAAGTAAAGACAAAGGTAAGGTATGATAACCATTTTATATTTCATATAGATGTAAAGATGAGAATCGGCATTACAGAACGGCTTTTTTCGTTTAATACAAGAAAAGATGCAGCAAAATTGCAAAAGGCTATTGAAACGAAGATGGAGGCTGATTTCAAGCAACTCATAAAGAAAATACAAGCTGCTGAAATTGATCCGATTGGCCTTGGAATTTATGCAAGAACCTACACATACCCACAATGGAAAAAAGTTCAAAATAACTGGAATAAGGCATTGGCAAAGGGGGATGTGAATGTTAAGGTAAGTGTGAGAATTGGTGGGATGGGAACGATTAAGTAACAAGCGTTTAACTAAAATCTGTATTAAGACTGCAAGCCCCTTCGATTTTATGAAGGGGCTGTTCTCATTAAATATGAATTAAAGCGGTAATATTTCTTCTAGGTGTGTATTCAGCTCAAATACAAATCTATCAATATCCGGATTTTTTATTACATCATAGCAAGCGAAGCTCTTTAATGGTTTCATACCGATAAAATCTTGTGTGCGGTGTAAATGGCTGAGTGCTTCTTCTAAACTCTTTCCTCCAAAAAATTGCGCAGGATCGTTAAATGCTTGTTCCGGAGCATTCCATGTAGTTGAAAACATATAATGTTTGTCAGTTAATAAGCCGCCTCTTCCGTATTGCTCAGATCCTTTGAAAAATAATCCGTAAGCATACACCTCGTCCATATATGTTTTCAGTAATCCAGGCACATTGAACCAATAGATAGGTGTTTGGAAGATGACAATATCAGCCCATAAAAACTTACTTTGTTCTTCCATGGTACTGTATCCATTTTGAACGACTGTTGTTTGGACATTGTGATTTGTACTTAATACATTGATCATGTTATCCGTCAATGTTTTGTTTAGTTTTCCTTCTGCTGATCTATAGGTTTGATGGCCGTTTATAATAAGTATATTTTTCATTGTCGTTTTCCCCTTTATTTTATAATGTGTTTCAATTAATTTTCAGGTACAACGCCGAGTTGTTGCATAAGCGTTAGATTATCTTCTAAGTGCCAATCTTCAATGATTTTTCCATCTTTCACTCGTAAAATATCGATAGCAAAGAAATTAACAGTTTTGCCAGTTGGCTGTTTCTCTCCAAAATTACCTTTATGTGTTCCAGTGAATGATAGACGAGCTGTTACTTTTTCCCCAGTTACTACTAAATCCTCGATATTACACTGTAAGTCCGGAAAGGCTTTACGGAAATTGCTTGAGGCAAATGTTAAGCCTTTTGGTCCTTGAGGACGCCCTTTTGGCAACGTGTTATCAAAAAAGTTGTCTGTAACAGTTTGCGGGATGAGAGCGTTATTTCCAGTATTCCAAAATGCATAGAAGCGCTGCGCAGCATGAACCATCTCTGTAGCTTTTTGTTGATCCAACGAAGGATCGATTGTCATCGATTTAGGTTGAGGAAACTCCTTCAATAGTTGAATATCTTTCTTGGCTGGTGCAGCAGTCTTGTATTCTGATGTTTGCGTATGACACGCTGCCATCATAATCATGACTCCGAAGATGCTTGTGACACTAACTATGTTTTTCATGATTTTTTTTTGTAAGCTCATAATGGTCTCCTTTACTTTTTATATTTTTCTACTCTGTTGCGCAGTGAATATGGCTTCTCGTTTATCTAAAGACCAACTCAATAATGTAACGAAAAGCCCAGCAACGGTAACAAGAGCAGCAATCCACGGGCCTGCATGAAGTCCGGGTCCATTGTTGATAATCCACCCGCTAAAGAATGATTCGCTAAGTTAAACGGACTAATATTCATAGCTCACCTCCTTATTTTGTAAATAGCGTCAGTCTCTAATGATATTGTATGTATAGTTGATTCCTTTTGGGAAGTAGTGATATTTATTTCATATAGTTACCATAAAGATAGAATTGTGATAATATAAAGAA
Organism: Bacillus bruguierae; assembly: GCF_037104725.1. Classification (NCBI taxonomy): domain Bacteria; kingdom Bacillati; phylum Bacillota; class Bacilli; order Caryophanales; family Bacillaceae; genus Bacillus; species Bacillus bruguierae. The sequence goes on from NZ_JBAWSX010000001.1 coordinate 113,840, forward strand.
AATCAATCGAAAAAAATTTTTAGGAGCGTGTTTCAATGAGTAACATGGAGCCAATCGAATTAACAAAGGGAACGCCGGGGCAAATTTGTCCCATTGCGAAAACACTTGATGTAATCGGAACAAAGTGGACGTTTTTAATTATTCGAGACCTTCTTATTGAAGGAACGATGCGGTTTAGTGACTTGCAAAAATCAATGGATGGAATTAGCCCGAAAACGCTCTCACTTCGTCTGAAGGAACTTGAAGTGCATGGAATTGTGGAAAGAACGGTATATCCAGAAGTTCCCCCGCGCGTTGAATACACATTAACAGAGAAGGGGAAACGTTTAGAACATATTTTCATTGAATTAAAACGGTTCGGATTAACGTTATAGAAGAAATAATGATTCATATTGGAAAAGGGAATATATGTAAAGAAATATAATAATATAAAAAAGGATGCTTTTTAATTTAGGTAGTTCCGTTATTGTAGAGAAAAACGACAAAACATTTCTAATAACAAACAAAAACGCTCAGAACTATATCATTCTGAGCGTTGATTTATTATTTCTCCTATTTAGTTAAAGCACCTGTTGGTTTAGTAAACTATTTTCATTTCAGGCAATATTGTCTTTAACTCCATTAAGTCATTTATTACAAAATCAGCTTGAGCAAGTTCATCTTCTTGCGCAAAATCAAAATTACATCCAATTGCAATTAAACCATTATCTTTCGCAGCATTTATATCAGATAGACGGTCTCCAATTACTGCTGCCCTTTTTATATCATATTTTTTTATAATGGTTTTAACTAAATCGCCTTTATTGAGCGTTTGTATTTGCTGAATACTAAATGTTTCAGTAACCCAATTATCCAAATTATAATAACTTACAATTGCTTGTAAATATTCCGTTAAACCATTACTCGCTATGTAAATGGAATAATTATTTTCTTTTAAATAACTAAAAACTTCCTCTACATTAGGATATAAAGCACCTTTCCCATTTCTTATGTTTTCAACTAATCTTTCCAGAAAATAAGCATCCGTTTGCTCCCTTATTTCATTGGAATGATTAGGTAACAAGGCTTCCCAAACTTTTGGTAAAGGTACCCCCATAATTTCACGGTATTTATCAATAGGAGTTACTGTATCCCATAAATTTAGTGACCGTAAATGGTTAAAAGTATCATCAAGTGATAATTCTAGAATTTTTTCAGTTTGAAATAGAGTTCCATCCATATCAAAAATCAATGATTGTAACATTGCTTTCTCTCCCTTTTTTCCATTGCTTACTAATTTATCCCGCTATTTGTGGGCAGTAAGATCCCCACCTCGGATGGAAGTTTCACTTTACCTAATCCCTATTCAACGAATCTGACTCATCAGTTTAAGTACAAATTCTTACAATCTTTAAATAAATTTTAGCATAAAATTACAATACTCTTTCTCTTTTTTTCAATGAACTATCATATTATTTGGTGAGAAAAAGAATTTCATAACAAAAGGAGGAAAAAATGAAAAGGATTTTACTCGTGTTAGGAATTGTAATACTGGGAGCCGTAGGATGGATTTTCTACCAAAATTCTTATGATATGAAGCAAGAAGAAGTAACGATTCAAACGAAAAAAAATACATTACACGGTGCCCTCGCCTTACCTAAAGAAAAAGAAAAGCCGGGATTAATTATTTTTGTTCATGGTGATGGACCTGTAAATGTAACGTATGATGATGGTTATTTACCTTTATGGGAGGAATTAGCGAAAAAAGGGTATGCTTCCCTAGCATGGGATAAGCCTGGTATTGGAAAATCAACTGGAGATTGGTTAGATCAATCGATGGAAAATCGCGCAAATGAAGTAATCGAAGTGATTCAATGGGCGAAGAAAAATCTTGATATTGATCCTAAAAAAATAGGATTATGGGGAGCAAGTCAAGGTGGATGGGTCGTCCCAAAAGTAGCAAATGCTAGCGATGATGTTTCATTTAGTATTTTAGTATCACCTGCGATTAATTGGATCGAACAAGGAAAGTACTATACGGAAAAAAGTATGGCTAGTGCTGGCGCAACAAAAGAAGAAATCAACCAACGAATGAAAAATAATGAAAAAGTCTTAGAATTACTTTTGAAAAATAGTAATTATGAAGACTACCAAAACTTAACGAATGATAAAGGCGATATCTCTAAAGAAAGATGGAATTTTATTAAAAAGAATGTAAATAGCGATGCAACAAAGGATCTCTCAGAAACAAAAAAGCCTGTTAAGTTAATTGTTGGAGGCCGTGATGAAAATGTAGATATCAAAAACACGATGGAAGTTTACAAAAAAGAAATACGGAAAGAGTTGTTATCGGTATCTTATTTACCAGAAGCAAATCATTCCATGTTGAAACCGCAATATGTAAATTCGGAATTTGGCCTGTTGATGAAATCCATATTTGACCCGAGAGGGTTATTTGACGATGAATATGTGAAGTCGGTTAGTGAGTTTGTCAATAAAATGAATAGATGATGTGAATGCAGGAAATTTTTGAGCAGGGGTCGCTATATTTGCCCCTCAACTTAAGCGGTTTTCATATGATTCAAATTCATAATTATCCTCTTTTCTTAGAGAATGATAAATTTAATTATAGGATAACATAACACCGTTTGAACCCTAAACAGTGTTATGTTTATCCCGCTATTTGTGGGCAGTAAGACCCCCACCTCGAGATTTAGAGAGAAGCGAAGAAGATAGGTGGGGGACAACTGCTGGCATGTGCCCGATTGGGCGGGCTTTCCATCAGTGGGGGATGAAGAAAACCTCCACTGATGGAAGTTTCACTTTATTTTCTTTCTGATATATTTTTCATTCACATCATTCTCGTCATTGAGGGTGAGGGACATTAATTATCGAGTTCATAAGAAAAATTGGCTCCTTAGCTAACTAAGGGTGTCAATTTTTAAAGTATTCAATATCAATAAGTATGTATACTATGAAAGTTAAAAGAAGAACAAAGGTAAAAACGATTGCTTTTTGTTTTTTACTTGTCTTTTTAAACCATCCCCATCTTTTACTATCCATGTCTAACCAATAGTAATCGGCCAGAACAGCTAACAGAATGAGTAAGAAATACCAAAAGATTATCAATATAATCATCTCCTTTATTAGCTACATAGATGTATAATAATTTCCTTTTAATTCCATTTTAACAAAAATAATGCTATGTTACATTATAAATGTTCTACTCGTAATCTATTTCTTTTTTCTAAATCTATGTATAACAAAACCACTTTAAAAGGTATTGATTTTTAGAAGTATTTTAAAAATGTTATTTCATAGGTTTTGAAGTATTGGTTTTCATATTTTCTTATGCCCTTCAAAAGGTGTACCTTTTGGAGCGGTATGATATGGCTTTATAAGCGTTTATTTTAAAAGGATATCTTTATAAACAAAAAAGTAAGAGTTTTTTCCGTAATTCTTGATATAGTGGATAAACGAAAAGTACTGAAAAAATGATAGATAAATAAAAAAGCACTCAAAATGAGTGCTTTTTTAACGTAATCAGTTGGTCTTATTCACATAATTTACCTTCATATTTTACTCGCCAAAAATTTTCGCCATCCTTTTTCGTCATTGATAAAAGTGTAAATTTAATAGATTGACCCTTTATTTCTCTTGTAATGTAATGTGGAATATACTCATCTTCACTATAACGTTCATTATAATAAATTGTTCTACAAGATTGTGCATAAGTATCTTTGTTTTTTTCTTTTACTGATAATTCACTTGCACTTGTTGTAATGCTTCCAGTCAATAAAATACCAGACGTTAATGTACCTATTGCTAACTTTTTAAGCATTAAAACATCTCCTTTTTTAATTAGAATTGTATGACAGTCCAAATATATAATGTTAACAAGTTAAATTTGAATAATTCGTAACGTAGGTAGGTTTTTCTAAAATACTAGCGATACCCTATCGTTATCAAATTAATAAAACAAAAGATCCCCTAAAATAAAGTTATATTAGTTTACTTCAAAATTATAGTATACTTTTTGTCCACTTTTCTTAGTTATCATAACTCTTGCTTTTCCTTTTCCTACCCCTTCAATTTCAATCTCTCCATCCCTCACATAAATCTCAATAACATCTGGCCATCCATATATAGGTTCTGCTGCAATTCCGTTATAAAACTTAGACTCACCAATATCTAATGATTTTACGGCCAAAGTTTTAATTTGTGCATTATTTGTTACAGTTTCCCCCTTTGCGTACAAGCTGTTAGTAGACGCGTCAGCAATGCCATTTGTACTTAATAAAAACGTTGAAGTTATCAAACCTATTCCAAGTTCTTTTAACATGATTCCATCCCTCCAATAATAATTTATACCTGTATATTAAACTGCTAGTCTTTCATATCACTTTCATTTATCTTACAATAACCTTAAATGTATTTTGTAAATATTGGATATTTTAAGAGGAAGGTGAAAAAGAATATGCCAAAAAACATATTAATAGTTGATGACGACACAGACATTATTGAACTTTTAAAGCTTTTTTTAGAAATGGAAAGTTTTCTTGTTTTAGAGGCTTCGAATGGTGAAGAAGCTTTAAACTGTATAGAGGAAAATCATATTGATTTAGCCATTGTAGATATTATGATGCCTAAAATGGATGGTTATCAATTAATTAAAAAGATTCGAGAAACGTTGCAATTTCCAATTCTCATATTATCAGCAAAAACTCAAGAGGTAGATAGAATTATGGGCTTAGGACTTGGAGCAGATGATTTTATTATTAAGCCTTTTAGTCCTTTAGAAATCATAGCAAGGGTTCAAGCACACCTTAGAAGATCTTATGAATTTAATAGGAATACTGTAGAAAGTACAGTTAATCAGATACATATTGGTAATTTAACCTTAGATCACTATTCTTGCATACTCTATAAATATAATAAGCCAATTACTCTCAGTTCGATAGAATATAAACTGTTAACACTTTTTATGGAACAGCCGGGGAGAATTTTTACCAAAAAACAAATCTTTGAAAAAGTATGGTCTGAGCATTATTATGCGGACGATAATGCTATTATGGTACATATTAGTAGGCTACGAGAAAAAATAGGGGATTCCCCTAAAAACCCAGTATATATAAAAACTATACGAGGACTAGGGTACAGGTTTGCTAGAAAGGAAGAACTTTATGAAAAATAAGGTTCTATATATTCTAATTAAAAATTATGTTATATTTGCATTGGCAATAGGATGCACTGTGATAATTTTATTTTTACTTTTGATCTATCAAACGGAAAAACAATTGGGAAAACTAAAAAATTTAAATGCAAGTGAAGTAGCACATAAAAACTTTGAAGCTATAAACTCAGAAACAATAGAATTATTTGGTGGTTGGGTAGAAATTCTCGATGAGAATTTACAAATTATCTACACTAAAGGGGAAAAGAAGGATAATTTTTCATCCTATTCACAAAAAGAATTTACTTCTTTATTTTTTGATGATAATAAGCTTCCTTATTATTCATCTGTATCAACACTTTTAAATGAAAAAGGCGATACACTTTATTGCCTTGTGAAAGTTCCTAAAAACAAGCTACAATACGAATATACTTTTTCTGACAAAAATAAAGAATATGTATCCATTTTTCTGAAGATACTAAATTCTATACTAGTTTTATTTTTCATACTTTTTTTTATCAATATATATATGTTCAGTAGACGAATGGCTATAAAAATAACTAAACCTTTGGATAATTTGGCAAAAGGCTTTGAGGAAATTGCTAGTGGGAAATATGATAAAAGGTTGAACTATAAAGCATATTTTGAATTAATGCAAATACAAGATTCATTTAATCTCATGTCGGAAAAACTCGATAAAATAGAGAAAGAAAAGAAAAGATTAGAAGAAAATAAACAGAGGATGCTTGTAGATTTATCTCACGATTTAAGGACGCCAATTACAACAGTTCAAGGTTATGTCGAAGCATTACAACTAGGGATAATTACAGAAAAAAGTACAAAAGAAAAAACTTTAAATATTATATACAATAAAATCCGAGTCATTGCATTATTAATTGAAGATATTTTTGAACTGTCCAAACTAGAACGTTCCGATTATCCTTTTGAAGTAACTCCTACAGATCTATCTGAATTTATTCGTGAACTGGTTGTAGAATATTATGACTTATTTCAAAAAAAGCAATTAATATTTCAATATCAAATTCCTCCAAAAGAAGTGGTTATTCCAATTAACAAAAAGTTATTATCCCGCGCTATATCTAACATAATCTCTAATGCTTTACAGTACAACATGGCAGGCACAACGGTTTTTGTTTCGTTAATTGAAGATGAAAATAAAGTATATATAAACATTATAGATAACGGTATTGGTATTCCTAAAGATATGAGGAAAAGTGTTTTTGATGCATTTGTCCGAGTGGATGGTTCTCAAAAAAATGATGGGGGATCTGGTCTTGGACTGACTATTGCTAAACATATAGTAGAAAAACATGGGGGAGATATATGTTTAGACAGTACAAAAGAAGAAACGCATTTTCGCATTTCTTTGTTTAAGTCGAATGTATAAGTATTTTCTTTGATATAATCTTTTTTCAACAAAGTGAATACCCCCTTATCATTTCAAAGGTAAGGGGGTATTCTACTGCTGTTGTTTAGCATAAATGAAGTTATTTCTTTCGTTTTATTTTAGAAACTCCAAATCCAATAGCAACACCAATAGTTATACCAAGAGCAAGGTTATGAATAAGCAACCCGAAAGTTGTCCCCAAACACATTCCTATAGATATTCCAATTACCGTTTTTGCATCACTTTGTTTATTTTTATTCAAGAAGATATATTTCCTTTCTGCAGAATTATGAATTGTAAGTTTTAAGTACATGACTCATTTATAGTATGGCAAAGATGAATAACAAATCATTAGTTTAATTATATAATAAGATTTATTTACACACTCTTTATGGCACATAAAATTTTAAATAGCAATAAAAAAACAAACCCTCATAGTAGAGAGTTTGTTCTCGCGTACTTTGCTATTGAAAAAACAGTTTATGGGGAACTGCTTAATCCATTTTACCATATAGGTAATGGAAATTATGTTGAGAAAATCCAATTTTAGTTAAGGGAATTGTAAAATGACGGGAAACCCCCTTAAAAGTAAAACTAAGTTCGTGATTTTTTATAAAGTGAAACTTCCATTTGTTTTAAACCTTGCATGTGACAGAAAAAGGCCCTGACCGCTTCTATGCACAGCCAGATGCTCTCGTCCGCCTAAAAAGAAAGAGGGTTTTATGTCGATTTTTTAATTTGTGTTTATATAATTATTAAATGATATTTGATGAATTCCCCTTCTCACTTAAACCATCATTTGAATTTTTTGTAGAATATTTATTTCTCAATTTATATTTATATAATATGCAAAATTGCATATTTATTATGAAAACCTAGTAAACTCAACACTTTAAAGTCTTGTATAAACAAAATTACAAGTAAACCGATATAAATAATATGAATTATTTTCCATTTTTAACAATTACCTACCTTTACAGAATGTATATATAAAAATATAATTTTCAAAAAATATAAATATTCTGTTTAATGCAGGGTGTAAAAACAAAGGAGAAGAAAACATGAAAACAAAGAAACAAAGTTTAGCAGTTTTATTGTCAGCTGGTATTGTTGCTACATCAATTAGTTTACCGACATCTAGCTATGCAGCTACATCAAATAATGTGCTGTCTACAGAGAAGTATAATGAGGCTATCAAGTCTCCAGAGTTTATTTCTGGACAGCTGACTACACCATCTTCAACAAAAACTGAGGATGTAGTATTTCGATATGTTGATGAAAATAAGGACAAATATAAACTAGGCACAAAAAGTGCTAAAGAATCATTCACTGTAAAGAAACAAGAAGATGATACGTTAGGAGCAAAAGTTATTCGATTACAACAAACCTATAATGGTGTTCCAGTATGGGGATCTACACAAGTTGCACATGTTGATAATAAGGGAGTATTAACTGTTTTTTCAGGAACCGTTATTCCTGATTTAGACCAAAAATTACAACAACCAAATCAAAAAATTTCTGCTAATGAAGCAGTGTCTCTTGCTGAAAAGGAACTAGGATTTAAACCAAACTATACTGTAGAACCAACATCTGAACTTGTAGTATATGCAAAAGATGACACAGTATCCTATGCATATCATGTTCATTTAGGATTTTTATCTCCACAACCAGGTAGCCATGATTATTTTGTTGAAGCAGAGACTGGAAAAATCCTAGATCATATTGAAGTTTTACATGCAGCAAAAAATCCAAGAAATATTACCGGAACAGTAACAACTGGGACAGGGAAAGATTCATTTGGAAATACCAGAAGCTTGAATCTCTTAAAATCTAATAATACTTATTATTTAGTAGATAAAACACGCGGACAGGGAATTTATACGTATGATGCACAAAATAAAGGAAGCGAAGATGACACTTCGGTCCTTCCAGGTGTCCTTTTTAATAATAGCACGAACAGTTTTATAAGCAAAAATGCACAAGCGGCTGTAGATGCTCATACTTACGCAGGAAAAGTATATGATTATTATAAAACGGTTCATGGAAGAGATTCTTATGACGGAAACGGTACTAAAATTGTTTCAACTGTTCATTTTGGACAACAGTATGAAAACGCGTTTTGGGACCCAGAGCTAAAACAAATGGTATATGGAGATGGAGATGGATCAACGCGTTCATTTACAGCCGCAATTGATGCTGTTGGTCATGAACTAACACATGCAGTTACAGATTCATCATCCAATTTAATCTATCAAAATGAATCTGGCGCACTTAATGAAGCAATGTCAGATGTTTTCGGCACATTAGTTGAATATTATAATAACTCAAATCCTGATTATTTAATTGGGGAAGATTTATTCTTCCAATCGGGACAAGCCCTTCGTTCTATGAGTGATCCAACAAAATACGGTGATCCAGACCATTATTCTAAACGTTATACAGGAACGAATCAAAGTCAATTAGTACACACAAATAGTGGGATTATCAATAAAGCAGCGTATCTCATTGCAGAGGGTGGTACTCATTATGGAGTAACTGTAAATGGTATTGGTAAAGATAAAATGGGCAAAATCTTTTATCGCGCAAATACTCAATATCTAACAGAATCAGCAACATTTTCTCAAGCAAGACAAGCCTTTGTACAGTCAGCCGCAGATTTATATGGAACGCAATCAGCTGAGGTTACCTCTGTAAACAAAGCATTTGATGCTGTTGGTGTTAAATAATTTTTATTTAACATAAAAAGATCCCTGAAATAATAAAAAAGTTTCTATAGTGCTAAAAAACGATATTCTTTTTGTACTTTTCTACAAAAAGAATATCGTTTTTTCATAAAATGAAAATTCTGACCACCTATTCTCATCTTACACCATTTATCTCTGAATTGTTGGTGATTAAGGACTAGTGCTGTAATTTTTGTGTTTCCATCCTCAATGATTCTCTATAAAGAAGTTCATAACTTAAGGTTTTCCGTAAATAGAAAACCTTAGCGTACGAATTCGCGCTTTTTGGTACTTGGGGGGATTAAAATTCCTTAGATTGATAGGCATGTATGGTGATAGAAGTACATTCTTTATAAAAAAGAAACTTTCCAAAATGTAACTATGTGAATTAAATATCACTACTTCAAAAAAGAAAGTTTTGGAATTACAATAACCTCAGTAAAACAAAACAAAAAAACTAGGGGAAATGAACATGCTAAACAATAAGAAAATTGTCATTATCGGTGGAAGTTCTGGGATTGGTTTAGAAACAGCAAGACTCGCACTTATGCAAGGGGCTGAGGTCATCATTGCTAGTCGTTCTAAGGAAAAACTGCAAGGGGCAAAGGATCAGTTAAAAGGAAACGTAACAATTCATGTGCTTGATACAACGCAAGAACAACAAGTACAATCCTTTTTTGAACAAACAGGCACGATTGATCATTTAGTTGTTACAGCAGCAGAAACATCTGGAGGTTCTTTTATTGATACAGATACAGCCGCAGCACGTCAGTTATTCGAAAATAAATTTTGGGGACAATTTTATGCAGCGAAATATGGTGCCCCGAAAATTGCTGGTAATGGTTCAATCACTTTATTTTCTGGAGTTGTCGCTTATAAATCTATGATTGGATCGGCGACACTTGGTGCAGTCAATGCCGCTGTTTCTAACCTTGGTCAAACATTAGCGCTAGAACTCGCTCCACTTCGCGTGAATGTTGTCTCACCAGGAATTATTGATACACCGTCACGAAGCAAAATGGCAGAAGAAGCGCGCAACAAATTCTACACTGACTTAGGGAACAAACTTCCAGCGGGGCGAGTAGGTAAGGCGGAAGATGTTGCCCAGGCTGTACTATATGCTATGCAGAACGGATTTGTTACAGGAACAGTTCTTCATATTGAAGGTGGGCATACGTTAATTTAATAGAATGGAAGACGCTATTCTTTTTAAGAGAATAGCGTTTTTCATTTTTCGACACATAAGTCGCTGCTATGCAGAACATAACAGGACCGCTACTTGCTTGCTCCTTTTTTTAAAACCTCGCATGTGGCAGGAAAAGGCTCTGACCGCTTCAATGCACGGTCAGATGCTCTCGCCCTCCCCTAAAAAGAAAGTGGGTTTTTATGTCGGTTTTTCAATTTGTATTTATATATATAGCGTTTAAAGGATAAAAAACCTTCAGCTTACTCCATTTCTCCTGCCACTTCTTCGTAAGTACACGTTCCTCATACATGTTTGCATATTCCTTCGTTTCTTCATAACAAGGAGTCGGTCGTAGTTCTAAGTTAATGATATCTTGTACACCCCAAGGGGCAACTAATACAATTTCATCCTGCTCGTTTAATCTCAAACCTAGCGCCGTTGCTGTTTCTGGAAATTTTGATATAGCATCTACTGAAGAAGAAAAGGGCGGCATGTTGTTAATGATGTGCATTCTTGCTTCATTTTTAACAGACCAAGGTACAGTTGACGACATATTCAGCAACTGTTTTTCGTATTTTTTCTCTTCGGATTCATCAATATTTTCCGCATCAAAATAAACAACATCAACATCTGGAAGGGGCGTTCTTTCTTCAAACCCGTGCAGAGTGTCCCATATTTTTGAGCGGACAAATCCGGCACACACCCACCAATCAGGTAAGTGTAATTGTTTAACAGTTTGTAATATATCCATCATCCATGGATCTTTTTGTACTAATTGAATGATATCTTGTTCGTTTGTTAGTTTCATAGGTATGTGCCTCTCTGTTTTTTTGTTATGTCCTTCCATTCGCTTAAGTACATTTTATCCCGCATTAACGGGCAGTAAAACCCCCACCTCAAGATTGAGAGAGAAGCGAAGAAGATAGGTGGGGGATAACTGCCCGTAAAAGCCCGATTGGTTCAACTAACCATCAGTGGGGGATGAAAAACTCCCCCCACTGATGGAAGTTTCACTTTATCCGTTCGATCTAATTCAAAAGGAAGGCGAGCAATTAGTTCTAAGCTATCGCCATCAGGATCATCGAAATATACAGAGGCATGTGCTTGATTTGGGAATACAATTGGTTCGATAGGCTCCATTCCAAAATCTTTCCGTGCTTGAATTCCTTTTCCTTTTAACCACTCCATCGCATGTTCTAAATCATGTAAATCTACTTGAAAGGCGATATGTCTAAGAGAAGGGTGGTACTTTGTTTGGTATTCACTTCCTTCCCAAAGACCTAACCAGCTCTGTCCTTCTATAATCCAGAAGAAAGCTACTGTTTCATGTTTTTTATATAGTTTTAAACCTAATGATTCATAAAAAGCAATAGATATTTCTAGATTACTGACAGGAAGATGTGCTTCGTATAGTCCTTTTATCATGACAATGGCTCCTTTTTCGTTTTGTAGACTATTTTTTCTGAATTATATGATAACATAAAGAGGAAGGGGGATACAGAAAATGGAACATTTAAAAATTGGAGATATACAAGTAACATGGCTGCGAGGAGGAAATACACATTTAGACGGCGGGGCAATGTTTGGCGTTGTACCGAAAATACTTTGGTCACGCAAATATAGCCATAATGATAAAAATCAAATTTATTTACGAACAGATCCATTGCTGCTGCAAACAAAAGATGGAAATATGCTTATCGATTCAGGGATGGGTAACAACAAGATGAATGAGAAAATGAAGCGAAATCAAGGGGTGACAGAAGAGTCATCTGTTGAACAATCGCTCGCTCAGCTTGGGCTAAAAGCAGATGATATTCAGTATGTATTAATGACGCATCTTCATTTTGATCATGCATCTGGTTTAACGAAATGGGAAGGTGAAAAGCTTGTTCCGGCGTTTCCGAATGCAAAAATATATGTATCACAAACAGAATGGGATGAAATGAGAAATCCGAATATCCGCTCACGTAATACATATTGGAAAGAAAATTGGGAGCCAATTGTGCATCAAGTCCAAACATTTACAGAAGAAGTGCGCATTACAGATGAAATTCGAATGGTTCATACAGGTGGTCATAGTGATGGACATGCTGTTGTCGTTGCACAAAGTAAAGATGAAACATTACTTCACTTAGCGGATTTACTGCCAACACATGCGCATCAAAATGCACTGTGGGTTATGGCATATGATGATTATCCGATGACGTCTATTGAAAGTAAACAAAAGTGGATGAAGTACGGTATAGAGCAGAATGCGTGGTTTACGTTCTACCATGATGCCTATTACCGTGCGGTGAAATGGGATGAAGAAGGGCATATGGTAGAAAAGTTAGAACGAAAAGAAATAGAAGTGACGAGTGAAGTGTAACGAAAGGTTGTTAATCATTAAATACTATATAAATCCAAGTTGAAAAACGAACTTTTTTTAGGGTTGGCGAGAGGGTCTGGCCATGCATAGAAGCGGTCAGGGCCTTTTTCTGCCACGTACAAGGATTAAAACAAAGGAAGACTGCATAGGCCGCTTATATGACAAAAAATTAACATAGATTTATATAGTTAGCGTATTTAATATTGTAAATCATGATGCGAGGAGATTCAAAATGAAGGGGTTTTTTATCGAGAAATGTATAGAATTCTGCATTTGTATCCTTGTTATTATAGCTATTAGTTATGTACCATTTGTTTTTTGGGGGAATACGTCCCTTAGTTTTACTACCTTTTTACAAAGACTGTTTATAGCAGGGCCTGCTATTCATAACAACCCTATGGTTATACGCCAAGTTCCGTTTTGGGACGTAATTTGGGAGCCGTATATGTATTCCGGTATTATTTTACTAGCATCTACTGTTTTAACAGTTGTGATGGCTACCGGTTTTTCTTTTGGATACGTACTTTCTTCTTTGAAAGTGAAAAAAGCAATTGAACGATGTTTAGTGTTAATTGAATCAATTCCTGATTTGTTATTAATCTTTATGCTGCAACTATTGTTTGTTTGGCTATATAAACAAACAGGAGTTAATTTCGTAAATATTTACGCATTCGGTAGTAAACAAGCTTATTTCTTACCAATTGTGACGATGAGCCTTGTACCTGCTCTTCACTTTTTCCGGATTATGGTTTTATTTTTAGTAGAAGAACAACATAAACCTTATGTAGAATTTGCAAGGGCAAAGGGCCTAAGCAGAAAATATATTTTATTTGTTCATTTATTTCGTAATGTAATCTATCATCTATTCAACCATTTACAATCTACTTTTCTATTCATGATTTCAAGTCTGCTACTTGTAGAAGCTGCTTTCAATATAAATGGATATATGTCTTTCATTTTAAAACCATTAGCATTACAGCCTGTCACGTTTGCATGGTGGATTTTTTTGTTATTCATTCCATTTTACACCATGTTCACTCTTGCTCAATTTCAAATAAAACGTATGACAGGAGGACTTGCAAATGAAAAATAGCATGTTCCGTTCGAAACGTTTTTGGATCGGCCTTTCTTTTTTCAGCGGAATTGTGTTAGCTAGTTTTTTATTCACATGGTATGGAAAAGATCTGTATTCTCAGACGCAAGTATTAATAAAAGATACTGACGGTAACGTTTCGCATGGTGCACCGTTTAACCCTTTATTGATGCCGCCTTTTGGATCAGATCGAAGTGGATATAACCTATTCTTTAAACTTATTATTGGCGCAAAATTTACGATTTTATTTGTATTTGGAATTTGTTTGATTCAGCTTGTACTTGGGACATTATTAGGAAGTCTCCTAGCATATACACCACCTTTAGTACAAAAGTTCATTGAAAAAGTATGTAAGGTGTATTTCTATGTTCCGACAGTTGTTTTAGTTTATTTGTTCATGATGCCGCTAATGGTCCAAAGCGAGCATACAGGTTTTCAGGAATCTATTGTTATTAAGCAATTTCTAATTCTTTGTATTCTTACATTGCCAAATCTCATTCTTTACATTAGCCAAGAGATTAACCTTTTTATGAAAAAAGACTATATAACAAGTTCCATTGTGCTCGGTGCTCGAAAATTTTATGTGTTTCGAAAACATATTTGGCTCTCTTTGAAAGAAATTCTCGTCATTCTTTTTCTTCAACAAGCAGTTCAATTATTTACGCTGCTCATACATATGGCCTTTTTTAAAGTATTAATTGGTGGAAGAAAAATGGTGCAGGATCCTTTCGGAGGTCCCTCTACTGCATTTTCCCTTACAAATGAGTGGTCGGGATTAATAGGATTGAACAAAAATGAATTGTTAACAGCGCCGTGGATTATATTGGCACCGTTAGTAGCTTTTACAATATCGATTTTTGTTTTAAATTTTATGATTCAAGGAATAAAAGAGCAGTACAATACAAGGTTTATGCCTATTCCACAGAAAAACCAAGATTCATCAGTGGAGGAAAAGAAAACAGTGATGTCTGCAGAAAACTTTCGATTTGCGAATATGAAGCCACTGTACAAAGGAAAAGATCGTTCATATGAGTAAAAGTATCGGTCTATGTTGACTGATACTTTTTCATGTTTTGAATAAATGTCTGAAAATATAGACATTTCGGCGTAAATGTTTTATAGTAGTTAATACAATAACTACTATCAAGGGGGATTTATGGAAGAGAAAGCAATTACCGAATTGCAAAAACATGGATTTTCAAAGTATGAGTGTAAGGCTTACATAGGTTTATTAAAATCACCCGCCATCACTGGTTATGAATTAAGTAAGCGTTCTGGTGTTCCGCGCTCTATGATTTATGAGGTATTAGGAAAATTGCTTGATAAAGGAGCGATTCAAACGGTTCCTTCTGATCCGATTGTTTATAAGCCTGTTGAACCGAAGCTGTTGCTTGCTCGTCTGAAAGAAGAGATGGATGCGTCATTAGAAATGTTAGAATCATCTCTTACGACGTTAGAAAGTGATCAAAAGATAGATGTTGTAACGAGAATTGTTCAGTATGAACATATTGTTCAAGAAATGCTTTCGATGATTCGAGATGCAAACAAAGAACTTTGGTTATCGATTTGGTCTCCTATTGTGAAAGACATTGAAAAAGCTGTTCGAGAGAAAGAAGGATCAATCCCAATTTTTACAGTTTTATTTGGAGCAGAAGATAAGACGCTAGGGCACACGTATCATCACAACTATATGGCACCGGACATTGTTAGTAAACGGATGGGTGGGTATTTGACGATTCTCGTTCGAGATGAAGAAGAAGCTTTAATTGCTAAGTTTAGTGACAGAGGTTCAGAATGGGCTGTGAAGTCAACCGATCCTGCGCTCGTTCTAATTGCTACCGAATACATTCGGCACGACATTATGGTAGAAGAAATTACAACTGCGTTCGG
This sequence comes from Bacillus bruguierae, assembly GCF_037104725.1. Taxonomy (NCBI): domain Bacteria; kingdom Bacillati; phylum Bacillota; class Bacilli; order Caryophanales; family Bacillaceae; genus Bacillus; species Bacillus bruguierae. The sequence goes on from NZ_JBAWSX010000001.1 coordinate 129,660, forward strand.
TCCTGAAAAGCTTGATAGTCTATGGAAGACAAGAGAAGATTTAATTCATGTCATGACAGGAAAAAACAGCTTCGTATAAAGCTGTTTTTTTAGCACAAAACAATAGTCGTTATAACTATGACTACTTTAGGGGGAGTTATATGTATGCAAAATTAAAATTTGCCGTTTCCATGGCTATATTTGGTTCAATCGGTTTATTTTCAATAAAGACGGGTCTCCCGTCAATTGAATTGGTTTTTGTGCGTTGCCTCTGTACAAGTATTCTATTAGGGGGGATATGGTTTTTTCGCACATTCACAACAAAACAGCAGCATGAAAACTTTATTCCACGCCGGGAGTATGTACTTGCTTTACTATGTGGTCTATTCCTTATTATAAACTGGGTCTTTTTTTTTCGCTCCATTGAAGTCATGCCCATTACTGTAGCGATATCGATTTATCATTTAGCACCTGTTATTGTACTTCTTTTCGGTTCTGTTATCTTTAAAGAAAAAATAACAGGAACAGGATTGTTCTTTTTCTTTATTTGCTTTATAGGCACATTGTTAGTTGGAGGGATTCATCAACATACAAGCGTTTCAGAATTTTTATCTACAGGTGTACTGTGGGCGTTTGCTGCAGCATTATTCTACGCACTTACTTCCATCACAGGAAAGGGAATTCAAACACTTAGCCCGTTGTTAACGACGGTTATTCAAACGAGTCTCGGTGTAATCTTATTGATTCCATTTGTGGATTGGTCAAAATTTATGCATCTTACCGCTGAAAATTGGTTTTATATCCTTGTTACAGGATTTATTCATACAGGATTTGTGTTTTATTTGTTCTTTAGTAGTTTACGAGAATTAAAGGCTCAAACAATTGCTATTTTAGTCTTTGTTGATCCGATAGTCGCAATCTTACTGGATGTTACGATTTTACATTACCGTCCTGATCTGTATCAGCTTCTTGGTATTTTTCTAGTGTTTGCGGGGATGAGTTATTCTCCGAAAAAAGAACGACAATTAGCGAAAGCTTAAATTTTATATGTGTAAAATCTGTTCAGAGTTTGTTTATCAAGGATTGTTTATATATAAATACGAGTTAAAACTCTTTCTTAACGAAGCATTTGATGAACAAGTCAAATGCTATTTGTTTATCTGTTTTTAACTATCAAAGCGAATTGTAGTTGTCTTTATTTGTCGAAAGATTCACCTGTAAAGTGTTCTGAAAATTGTTATAATAATCCCCAAGTTATCTTGTTTTTAAAGGAAGATAGCTTAAAAAATGAAAGCGTTTTAATGAATAGGGGGGAAGATGTCGTGTATATGACTATTGGGAAACTACTGGAATTAACGACTGGAAATTACCCGAATAAGGAAGCGATTGTTGAGCCTGAAAAACAGATTTGCTGGACGTATGCAGAGTGGAATGAACAGGTAAATAAACTCGCTCATGCGTTTCAACAAAGCGGAATCCGAAAAGGCGACTGCGTTTCGACATTTCTTTTTAATGGCAGCGCGCTGGCGACAACGTATTTTGCTTGTGCAAAAATAGGAGCTATATTTAATCCCATCAACTTTCGATTAAAACCACAAGAACTTACCTATATATTAGAAGATGCTTCTCCTAAAATCGTACTTTTTGAACAGCAACTATCCTCCCAAGTACAAAGCATTCATACACAATTTCCTCACATTCAGTTCTGGTACATCAATCAAGATCAGCCATCATTTGCTATTTCTTATGAAGAAAAAATAGCAAATGCTACGCCGCATTTCGAAAAAATAGAAGTAAAAGAGGATGACATTTGTTCCATTATGTATACAAGCGGAACGACAGGGCATCCAAAAGGTGTGCTCCATCGCCACCGGGAAATTCTTGATCAAAGCTTAATGGGCGTTGCTTATTTACATTACACGGAAAATAGCCGCGGCCTTGTGACAGCGCCGATGTTTCATTGTGCCGAGCTTCATTGTTGTTTTATTCCGAGGGTACATAGCGGTGCGACAAATATCATTCTTCATCATTTTGATGCAAAGCTTGTCTTGGAGACAATTCAAAATGAAAAGGTGACGGTTATGTTTGCGGCACCGACGATGTGGAATATGCTGCTGCAGGAAGATTTAGCGCAGTATGATTTATCATCGCTTCAATACGGTCTATACGGAGCTGCTTCGATGGCACCTGCACTTGTCAAAGCTTGCGATGAAAAGCTGAAGGTTTCGCTCGTACAAGCTTACGGAATGACGGAGATGGGACCAGCCGTTGCATTTTTAAGGGAGCATGAGCAGCTTTCGAAAGTTGGTTCAGCAGGAAAGGCTGGGTATAATCATGAAATTCGCATTGTTCGTCCGAGCGATGATGGACCGTCTGAGCCGGATGATGTGTTACCTCCATATGAAATTGGAGAAATTATTATGAGAGGCCCATGTGTGATGGCGGGGTATCACAACAAGCAAGAAGCGACGGAAAAGGCTTTATATAAAGGATGGTATCATTCAGGAGATTTAGGCTATGTAGATAAAGATGGATATTTATATGTAGCCGATCGCGTTGATGATATGGTCGTAAGCGGCGGAGAGAATATATACCCACGCGAGGTAGAGGACTTTTTGTACACGTATGAAGGTGTGTTAGATGTTGCGGTATTGGGGGAGAAGGATGACCTGTGGGGGCAGCGCGTCGTTGCGTACGTTGTTTCAAAAGACGGGTCGCTTACAGAAGAAATGCTCGATGAATATTGTAAACAAAGCGATAAACTCGCTGATTATAAACGCCCACGTAGGTATGTATTTACCGAGCAGCTGCCGAGAAATGCAAGCGGGAAAATTCAAAAGTTTATTTTACGTAATCAAGGGACAGAGGTGAAAAAAATACGATGAAGCATGCCTATTTAGAGGAGGAGCATCACATTTTTCGTGATGCTTTTCGTAAATTTTTAGAAAAGGAAGCGTACCCCCACTATAACCAATGGGAGAAAGATGGTATCATTCCGCGGTCCCTCTGGAGGAAGATGGGAGAGAACGGCTTTCTTTGTCCAATGGTAGAAGAGAGGTATGGCGGAGCTGAAGCTGATTTCGGATACTCTGTAGTAATTAATGAAGAGCTAGAAAAGGTTGGTTCAAGTTTAGTAGGAATTGGTTTACATAATGATATTGTCGTTCCGTATTTGACGGCATATGGAACAGAAGAACAAAAGAGGCGCTGGCTTCCAAAGTGTGTGAGCGGTGAATATATTACCGCCATTGCGATGACAGAACCGGGAGCAGGTTCTGATTTAGCTAGTATTCGTATGGCGGCACGCAAAGAAGGCGATCATTATGTAGTGAATGGTGAAAAAATATTTATTACAAACGGTATTCATGCGGATTTAGTCGTTGTTGTTTGTAAGACAGATACAACTGTAAAACCGGCGCATAAAGGGATTAGTTTACTCGTTTTAGAAAGAGGAATGGAAGGGTTCAAGAGAGGAAAAAAACTCGAAAAAGTTGGATTGCATAGCCAAGATACAGCCGAACTTATTTTTGAAGATGTGAAAGTTCCTGTTTCTAATTTGCTAGGAGAAGAAGGAAAAGGTTTCTACTATTTAATGGATAAATTACAGCAAGAACGCCTCATTGTTGCAATTGCGGCAATAACAGCAGCGGAAGTGATGCTGTGTTTAACAAAGGACTATGTAAAAGAACGAAAAGCATTTGGGAAGAGTATAAGTGATTTTCAAACTGTCCAATTTAGACTTGCCGAAATGTATACAGAAATTGAAATTGGCCGCACATTTGTGAATGAATGTATTACAGCGCATATGCAAGGCGAAAATATTGTGACGAAAGTGTCGATGGCAAAGTGGTGGATAACAGCTATTGCAAAGAAGGTGGCGGCAGAGTGTATGCAGCTGCACGGCGGGTATGGGTATATGGAAGAATACGAGATTGCAAGAAGATACCGAGACATTCCAGTAAGCGCTATTTATGCGGGGACAAATGAAGTTATGAAAAATATTATTGCGAAAAGTATGGGTTTGTAATGAAAGGGGAGGAAAATGATGATTCAAAATATTGCGGTGATCGGTGCTGGGATTATGGGAAGTGGTATTGTTCAGGCATTAGCGATGGGCGGAAAGTGCGTAAAAATGTATGATGTCTCAGAAGAAAGTATACAAAAAGCATATAAAGGGATTACAACAAGCCTAGAACGTTTTGTGAAGGCTGGGCGGATGAGCGAAGAAGAGAAAGAGCAAGTGCTTGCGAATATCATGTCTACTATAACGCTAGAAGAAGTATGTAAAGATGTAGAGCTTATTATTGAAGCTGCTCCTGAAAATTTGCAGTTGAAAAAAGAGATTTTTAAACAGCTAGATAGCTATGCTTCCGAGTCGACTATTCTTGCGACAAATACATCTGAATTAAGTGTAACGGCGATTGCAAGTGCGACAAATCGCTCAGAGAAAGTGTTAGGGATGCATTGGTTTAATCCAGCACCTGTTATGAAACTGATTGAAATTGTGAGAGGAGTTGATACAGCGGAACATACAATACAAATAGTGAAAGATTTAGCAGAAGAGATTGGAAAAGAAACCGTTGTTGTGAAAGACATGCAAGGGTTTGTTACCTCGAGGGCGGTTGCGGTGCATTTGTTAGAGTGTATGCGTATGTATGAAGAAGGGATAGGAAGTAAAGAGGAAATTGATAAGGCGATTAAACTTGGCTTGAACTATCCGATGGGGCCATTTGAGTTAGCGGATTATGTTGGGTTAGATACGATGCTATTTGCAAGTCAAGGCTTAAGTGAAGCGTTTGGTGATAGATTCCGTGCTCCGCAAACACTTGTAAAACTTGTAGAAGCAGGACATCTTGGAAGGAAAACAGGAAAAGGGTTCTATCATTATGAAAAAGGGAAAGTAGGAGAGAGAATATGAACCGAGAAGTTGTAATTGTTGAAGCGGTACGTACGCCAGTTGGAAAAAGAAACGGTGCGTTTCGTGAACTCCATCCAGTGCAACTTGCAGCAGTTGCACTGAATGAAGTGACAAAGCGTGCAAATATAGAAAAAGAAATGGTAGAAGATATTGTCATGGGCTGTGTGACACCAATTGCTGAGCAAGGTTTTAATATTGGTAGACTTTCTGCTTTAGAGGCAAATTTTCCAATTACAGTTCCTGCCGTAACAATTAACCGTCTTTGCGGTTCGGGGCAACAAGCGATCCATTTTGCGGCGCAAGAAATTAAATCTGGTGATATGGATATTACCATTGCTGCTGGTGTTGAGCATATGACAAAAGTACCAATTTTAAGTGATGGCAATGCGAATACAATTCCGAGTAGTCTTCATGCAAAATATGAATTTGTACATCAAGGTGTATCAGCAGAAATGATTGCTGAAAAATATGGAATTACAAGAGAGCAGCTAGATAACTATGCCTATGAAAGCCATCAGCGCGCACTACAGGCAATAGAAGCGGGATACTTTAAGCGGGAAATTGTCCCAGTAAATGGGATAGATAAAGAAGGCAATGCAATACTTGTTATAAATGATGAAGGACCAAGAGCAGACACTTCTCTTGAAGCATTAGCCAATTTAAAAACTGTATTTAAAGAGGACGGATCGATTACAGCAGGGAATGCGAGTCAAATTAGTGACGGAGCAGCGGCTATTTTGTTAATGGATAGCGAAAAAGCGAAAGAATTAGGGCTGAAAGCGCGGGCGCGGATTGTGAATCAAGTTGTTGTTGGTTCAGATCCGACAATGATGCTGGACGGCGTCATTCCAGCGACAAAAAAAGTACTGCAAAAATCAAACTTAACAATTCATGATATGGACGTAGTAGAAATTAACGAAGCATTTGCTTCTGTTGTTCTTGCATGGCAAAAAGAACTGGAAGCAGATTTACATAAAGTAAATGTGAACGGCGGTGCCATCGCATTAGGACATCCGCTTGGAGCAACAGGCGTGAAATTGATGACATCCCTGCTTCATGAATTAGAAAGAAGAAACGGAAAATACGGCTTACTTACGATTTGTATCGGACATGGGATGTCAACGGCTACAATTATTGAAAGAATATAACCGTAGATTCATGTCGTATATTGTAAACTTGCCAATATATAAAGACTTTCCGTTGATACATTGATGTTATAAGTAAAAGGGTGCAGAAATAAATCTGCACCCTTTCTATATAAATCCATTTTGATTTTTTGACAGATAGATTGCTGTTATGTAGAAACAAAAGGAGTCTGTTACTTGCTTTCTCCTTTTGTTTGAACTTCGCATGTGGCAGAAAAAGGCCCTGACCGCTTCTATGTATGGCCAGATGCTCTCGCCCATCTAAAAAGAAAGGTTTTATGCCGGTTTTTTAATTTGGATTTATATATTAAGCAACTTTTACTTCTAAGATTGTACCTGTTTTTGCATCTACTAAAAATTCAAATCGTTCTTGTACATCGTGTAATAATGTTGTAATACCGCCGCGGTATACATCGTAAGTAACATCATATTTTTCAAACGTCTCGGGAACCATATGTACCCAAGAACCTGTAATTTCACCCTTATGACTTAATGCTTGTTTCACCATTCTTAATGCTTTTTCAGAAGAAATGTGGGACTGTTCTTGTACTTTGTTTGCAACAACATACCCAGCTGCAAATCCTAAACCAACACCCGCTAATAAGCTTTTCCAGTTCATACATTCACCTCTACCTTATTAAAGTTTCTCCTTATAAGTATAAATCAAATTACATAAAAAAAGAAGAAACTAGAAAGATTTCGAAAATTTCGTTACAATGAAAAGAGTGATTCTATTACTGGATTGAAGGAAGGATACCGCGATGAATAAAGAGACAATGGAACTATTTCGTACGTTAACAGAGCTGCAAGGTGCTTCAGGATTTGAGCATGATGTGCGTCGCTTTATGAAGCAAGAACTGAGCAAATATTCAGATGAAATTGTACAAGATCGTTTAGGGAGTATCTTCGGTTTAAAGAAGGGTGACGAAAATGGCCCGCGTGTTCTTGTAGCTGGTCATATGGATGAAGTTGGCTTTATGGTAACGCAAATTACAAAAAACGGAATGGTTCGTTTTCAAACATTAGGTGGCTGGTGGAGCCAAGTATTACTAGCACAGCGTGTACAAATTATGACAGACAACGGTCCGATTATCGGGGTAGTAGGGTCTGTTCCTCCGCACTTATTAAGTGATGAACAACGTAACAGACCAATGGATATAAAAAACATGTTAATTGATATTGGTGCAGATAGCCGTGAAGAAGCACATGAAATTGGTGTGAAACCTGGTCAGCAAATTGTGCCAATTTGTCCGTTTACACCGATGGCAAATCCAAAAAAAATTATGGCAAAAGCTTGGGATAACCGTTATGGCTGCGGCCTTGCGATTGAGTTATTGAAAGAGTTAAAAGATGAAAAATTGCCAAATACACTATATTCTGGTGCAACTGTACAAGAAGAAGTTGGCCTTCGCGGTGCACAAACAGCTGCGAATATGATTCAGCCTGATATTTTCTACGCGTTAGATGCAGGACCAGCGAACGATGCATCAGGAGATAAAACACAGTTTGGTCAAATTGGAAAAGGTGCTGTACTTCGCTTGTATGATCGTTCTATGGTAACACACCGCGGCATTCGTGAATTTATTTTAGATACAGCGGAAACACATAACATTCCGTATCAATACTTCGTATCACAAGGCGGTACAGATGCAGGACGCGTACATACAAGTAACTCTGGTGTACCATCTGCTGTGATTGGTGTATGTGCTCGTTACATTCATACACATGCTTCGATTTTACATATTGATGATTATGCAGCAGCGAAAGAATTGCTGATTCAATTAGTAAAAGCAACAGATAAAACAACATTTGAAACAATTAAAGAAAATGTTTAATATGGAAAGGCCGAATGCGGCCTTTTCTTTTTAAATTTTGAGGTGAAAACATGAAAGTAGCAGTTGGATCAAAAAACAAAGTGAAAGTAAATGCGGTTCAGCAAGTACTTACAGAAGCAGAAATTGTTTCATTGTCTGTCCCGTCTCATGTGTCAGCACAGCCATTTTCTGATGAAGAAACGCTGCAAGGTGCAAGTAACCGGGCAAAATTAGCATTAACAGAAGGGAAAGCGGATATTGGAATTGGTTTAGAAGGCGGCGTAATGCATACAGACCATGGCTTGTTTATGTGTAACTGGGGTGCTTTAGCAACGAAAGAAGGTAAGCTATTTACCGCAGGCGGAGCACGTATGAAATTGCCAGATGAGTTTATTCAGCCTCTTGAAGAAGGAAAAGAATTAAGTGAAGTGATGGAAGACTATACGAAGCAACGTGACATCCGCAGTAATGAAGGAGCAATCGGTATTTTTACAAACAATTATGTAGATCGGACGGACTTGTTTGTGCATGTTGTGAAGCTATTGGTTGGACAATATATGTATGACAGAAACAAAGCATAAACCTTGCACCGTACCTCATGTATGGTAGTATATAAATACAAATTAAAAAAACGACATAAAAACCCTCTTTCTTTGTTAAGTTGGCAAGAGCATCTGGCCATGTGTAGAAGCGGGCAGATCCTTTTTCTGCCACATGCTAGGATTAAAACAAAGGGAGCAAGCGAGTACAGGACATGTTTTAATGTGCATGGCAGCGACTTACATAAAGGAAGATTAAATTAGTAAATACATACTTCTTTTTAGGGAGGAAATATAAATGAAATCATTAGAAAGTATGGAGCAATTTCAAGAATTGAAAAACGAAGAGAAAGTGATCTTTTTATTCTCAGCAGATTGGTGTCCAGATTGCCGCTTTATCGATCCATTTATGCCAGAAGTGGAAGAAAAATATAGCGAGTTCTCTTTCTATTATGTAGACCGCGATGAGTACATCGATTTATGCATCAAATTAGACGTATTTGGTATTCCAAGCTTTGTCGCTTACAATAAGGGAGAAGAAATTGGCCGCTACGTAAACAAAGATCGTAAAACACAAGAGCAAATTGAAGAGTTCATTGAAGGTTTAAAATAAAGTGAAACTTCCATCAGTGGGGATTTTTTCATCTCCACTGATGGTTAGTTGAACCAATCGGGCTTTTACGGAAAGTTATCCCCCGCCTATCTTCTTTGAATCTTGAGCGGGGGTTACTGTCCGTTAATGCGGGGTAAGCTGTTTCCAGTTAATTAGAATGCGAAAAACAACCTCTATCTTCATATGTGGAGGTTGTTTTTTTCGGAAGGGAGGTAAACAATATGAAAATGACGAGTAAAAAGATGAAAGACGAATTAATGAAGCGCCTTGCAAGGGCAGAGTGGAGCTTTCAGTACGATAGTGAAAAGGAAACACTTCGCATTGAGCAAACAAATACGAAAAAGGGAATTACAGTTTCTCTTCCAGGTATTGTAGCGAAGTGGGAGGTAAAGAAAGAGAAGGCAATTGAAGAAGTTGTCTATTACGTAGAAGAAGCCCTCGTTGCGATGCATAAAGAAGTAGCGAGTACGGCGAAAATTTTGCCTGTTATCCGTTCAACTTCTTTTCCGAAAGAAGCAGAAAAAGGAAATCCGTTTGTCATGACGGAACATACAGCAGAAACACGTATTTACTATGCATTAGATTCAGATAAAACATACCGCCTTATTGATCAGCGTTTGCTGGAGCAAATCGGGATGACAGAAGAACAAGTGCGTGAAATGGCATTGTTCAATGTGCGCTCTTTACGCACTGATTTTAAACGAGATGAGGTCGCTGGAAATACGTTTTATTTCTTAAATACAAATGACGGGTATGATGCAAGCCGTATTTTAAACGATTCATTATTACGAGAGATGCGTAAACAAATTTCAGGTGATATGGTTGTTGCGGTTCCGCACCAAGATGTATTAATTGTTGCTGATATCGTGGACAAAATCGGTTATGATATTATTGCACAAATGACAATGAAGTTTTTTGCAGAAGGTCATGTTCCGATTACATCACTTTCATTCGTATATGAAGATGGTAATTTCGAACCAATCTTTATTTTGGCGAAAAATCGGAAGGAACGAAGTGAAAAAGAGAAAGGATGAACAAAGTGAACGTTTTTTATAACCTTGAAGGTATTGGGGATACACTAATTGTTGCCCTGCAAGATATTACATTAGAAAACCGCACATTTGAACGTATTGGAGATGTAGCACGCGTTTTCGATCGCGAAAGCAATGTAACAGCAGGATTTAACATTTTTAATGCTTCTTCTTATATGGAAATAACAGAAACAGGTAATCTTACATTAACGAAAGAGCTTGTTGAAAAGATCAATGAAATTTTAGCGAAGAACGATTTTACAGAAAAAGTAGAAGCGGATCTTTCTCCAAAATTTGTTGTTGGTTACGTAGCAGAAAAAGAAAAGCATCCAAATGCGGATAAATTAAATGTGTGTAAAGTAGAAGTTGGTACAGAAACATTACAAATCGTATGCGGTGCACCAAACGTTGATGCAGGCCAAAAAGTAGTTGTTGCGAAAATCGGTGCAGTAATGCCAAGTGGTATGTTAATTAAACCAGCAGAGCTTCGCGGCATTCCATCTTCCGGCATGATTTGCTCAGCACGTGAATTAGAGCTTCCAGATGCTCCGCAAGAAAAAGGAATTCTTGTACTTGAAGACAGCTACGAAGTTGGACAAGAGTTTAAGTTTTAAATATATGATTGTAAAAAATAGAGCTGACTACAAAAGGCACGTAAGTACCTTTTGTGGTTAGCTTTTCTTTTTGTATATCCATCGATATATTGGCGATTCTCACAATATATCGACCATTCTTTAAAATATATCGGCGATTCGACGCAATATAAAGACTCTTTAACAATGTTCGACACGCTTTACAACCGCGATACACAAATATGGGAGAGTGACTTTAATCCTAAACGTAAACATATGGAGAAAGCTTGTACGCAAATGTATTGAAAAGGTCCGGGAGACGGACTTTTTCTTATGTATAGGCTCTTTTTTTGGAATATATACATCCATTTGGATTTTTTAACAGATAAGTTACTTCCATGTATGTCCAGATGCTCTCGCTCATCCTAAAAAGAAAAGGGTTTTTGTTTTATTCAGGAAAATAATTGTATTTCTAGATTAAATTAGGTAAAATCTAGAAAAATATGAAAAGAGGTATACTGTATGATGCAGCATCCAAAAGTTTACGAACTGTTTCAACTCATTCAAACTTCTCGTATTCATGATATTGAATTGCAAGCGTTAGAAATTTACCTATTTCATAAACAAGAATTTGAAGGTGGGCAAATTGGTTACCGGTATGATAAGAAAGGAAATTCATTAGTAGGAGCAAGAGAAGGAAATTGGCAAGAAAGCTGGTTTGTGATTGGGTATGATACGGATCTTGGTGATCCTGTTTTTGTAGATATACAGAATTTACATGTGTATACTGCAGAGCGGGGGATGAGTACTTGGAATCCTGCTTGTATTGCGAATCATGTAGAGGAAATCATAGAGCAAATAAGAAATTCTTTTCATAGATAGGAAGATAATATGAAGTACATAAAAAAGGTTTTTGTAATGATGATAGCTGCACTTTGTATGATAGGATGTACGAAGGAAGCTGCTAAAACATCAACTAAGCAAGAGGAAAAGAAGTCTCCTCATGTTGAAAATCCTGTACAAAACAATGAAACGAAAGCTGAGCAAGTGAAAGAAGAGCCAGCACCTGCTCCTGCCAGGGAAAAAACAAAGTTCATTGTATGTATTGATCCAGGTCATCAACGAAAAGCGAATTTGGAATTAGAGCCAATTGGCCCAGGGGCAACGAAACAAAAGTATAAAGTAACAGATGGAACGACAGGAGTTGTAACGAAAAAACGAGAGTACGAACTAAACCTAGAAGCTGCTGTTCTATTAAAAGAGATGTTAGAGGCAAAAGGCATTGAAGTGGTCATGACAAGAACGACGCACGATGTGGATATAAGTAATAAAGAACGGGCAGCAATTGCTAATGAGCATCATGCGAATTTGTTTTTACGAATTCATGCAGATGGTTCGGAAAGTGCAGCAGAAAAGGGGTTTGCAGTGTTAACGCCGTCAAGAGAGAATGCTTTTACAAAAAACATTTATCGAGAGAGTTTAACCGCTTCTGAGTTCATTGTGAATAAAGTGAAGGAAAATAGCAATATACAAGTAAATGGAATTAAATTTCGTGATGATTTGTCTGGGTTTAACTGGGCTGAGGTACCAGGAGTTTTGTTAGAACTAGGGTTTATGTCAAATCCGGAAGAAGATAGAAAACTATCAGATGTGAATTATTTACGTTCTTTGCTGCAAAGTGTGGCAGATAGTGTTGAGAGTTATCGAGTGAGTAAAGGGTAAATTTTTTCTTAGCTCCATCTTATAGGAAAATGGGCAAGAAAACCCCACTTCAAGATCCAGAGGAGATAAGTGGCGGGAGTTTTCATATGGAGCAGTTTTTATTTAATAATGTTTTTTATTTTTCTGTAAATGAAATGAAAGTAATTTCATCTGCACTTTTTGCTGAATGCTGATACAATAAAGGGTGTTACTATTTAGTAGAAAGAGTGGTAAGCATGTTAGATTGGATGAAAAAGCTTTTTAAAAAAGAGGAAGAAAATGAAGCGCCAGCATTAAGAGCAATAGAAACACCTGCAGAGAAAAAAGTTACTTCTCAGATCCCTCGTGTAAACTACTACTCTAATAAACGACAAGATGAGCTGCAAACGTCCAAGTCATATTCGGGTGGTAAATTCCGTTTTCCGTTAATTCCTGATGATGGATTTGACGAGAGTACGCAGGAACCATTTCGTCTAGAAAAGCCAGCTATACAAGAAAGACCGATCAGAGAACAGCACCGATCAAGACGAGTAGAAGAAGTGCAAGAAATGACATATATGGAACCAAGTATTGAGAAGGTAAAATCTACTTCTAGAGATGAAAGTAATCGAAGACCGTTCCGTCCATCAGAAATGGTTTCGCCCATTTTTGGATATAACCGTCCAGAACCAAGACAAAAAGCAAATGAGGAAAGTAACCAACAGCAGCAAGAAGATATTGAAATATCAATGGAGGGAAAATCAGTTGTTGATGCGTGGTTAGAGAAGAATGGCTATATAAGTTCGGGTTTATCACAAGATGGATTAACAGAACAAAATCAAGCTGAACCTACCATTGTCAAAGCGGATGCAGAGCAAACAGAAAGTAGCAAATCGATTGTGGATACGTGGCTAGAGAAAAATGGAGCAACGTTACATAACCATGAAGAAGAACAGCTGGATATGTCTGAAGATGTTATCGTACGAAATGAAGATTTTACTCAGCAAATTCATATATTTGAAAGTGAAGGACAAAAACCTACTGTTATAGAGACAAGCTTTGAAATGAATGAAGAAATTGAGAGAATAGAAGAGTCTGTTACTGAAGAAGTAATGAGCGAAGTATCTTTCATAACAGAAGAACCAGTTATGGAAGAAGCGCCAGTGGAAGCAGAGGAATCTGCGGAGATGGAAGAGCCAACTGAAGAGAAATTACTGGAAGAAGTAATGAGTGAAGTATCTTTCATAACAGAAGAACCAGTTATGGAAGAAGCGCCAGTGGAAGCAGAGGAATCTGCGGAGATGGAAGAGCCAACTGAAGAGGAATTACTGGAAGAAGTAATGAGTGAAGTATCTTTCATAACAGAAGAACCAGTTATGGAAGAAGCGCCAGCGGAAGCAGAGGAATCAGCAGAGATAGAAAAGTCAACTGAAGAAAATTACTGGAAGAAGTAATGAGTGAAGTATCTTTCATAACAGAAGAACCAGTTATGGAAGAAGCGCCAGTGGAAGCAGAGGAATCTGCGGAGATGGAAGGGCCAACTGAAGAGGAATTACTGGGAGAAGTAATGAGTGAAGTATCTCTCATAACAGAAGAACCAGTTATGGAAGAAGCGCCAGTGGAAGCAGAGGAATCAGCGGAGATAGAAGAGTCAACTGAAGAAGAATTACTGGGAGAAGTAATGAGTGAAGTATCTCTCATAACAGAAGAACCAGTTATGGAAGAAGCGCCAGTGGAAGTAGAGGAATCAGCGGAGATAGAAGAGTCAACTGAAGAGGAATTACTGGAAGAAGTAATGAGTGAAGTATCTTTCATAACAGAAGAACCGGTTATGGAAGAAGCGCCAGTGGAAGCAGAGGAATCAGCGGAGATAGAAGAATCCGCTATAGAAGATAAAGATTTTGAGCTAGTGGTAGAAACATCTTCAGCAATGGAAGACTCTGATATGCAAGAAGAAATTTTAATCGTAGAAGAATCTGTTATTCAAGAGGAAACATCTGTAGCAGAGGAATTTTCAGAGATAGAAGAATTTACTGCGAAAGAAGAAACATTTGAAGCTGAAGTATCCGTGGAAACAGAAGAAGCGGTTGCCAAAGAGTTTGATGAAGTACCAGAAGCAGAAGGTTTCACTCAAGAACAAACGGCAGAATTTGTTCAAGCTGATGAGCAAACACAGCAAGCTGTACAAAGCTTTGCAAATGTACGAATAGAAGAAACGCAAGATGTAGCTAGGAAACAACCGGAAGTGAAAATGGAGCAAAAACAAAAGGTGATTGAAGAACCAAAACGTGAGAAAAAGCGTTTCGTTCCGTTTAATGTGGTGATGTTGAAACAAGATAAACGTATGTTAGAAGAAAAACGTCGTGTAGCAATGGCGGCGCAACCCGCTCATACGCAACAAGTGATTGAGCAAAAACAAAATATTGAGCCACCAGTAGAAAAGCAGCCAGTGCAAGAAGAAATGACGCACCGAGTTGTTGCAGAAACAGCGCAAGATGTTCGTAATGTTTTACAAGCGCCGCCAACATACGAGTTTCCGCCATTAACACTTTTAAATGTTCCAAGTCACCCGGCGACAAATGCCGCTGAATGGTTAGAGGAACAAAAAGAGTTGTTAAATACGACATTCCATAATTTCCATATTGGTGCAAAAGTTGTGAATGTAACGCAAGGGCCAGCTGTTACTCGGTTTGAAGTGCAGCCAGAGCCTGGTGTAAAAGTAAATAAAATTACGAACTTAAGTGATGATATTAAACTGAACTTAGCTGCTCGTGATATTCGAATTGAAGCGCCAATTCCGGGTAAAAATGCGGTTGGAATTGAAGTGCCAAATAAAGAAAGTAAAGCCGTATTCCTTCGAGAAATTTTACGAAGTCCAGTCTTTACGAAAAGTGAATCACCACTTACAGTCGCACTTGGTCTTGATATTTCAGGAACACCGATTGTTACGGATATTCGAAAAATGCCGCACGGTTTAATTGCTGGGTCGACAGGATCAGGAAAAAGCGTATGTATTAATGCAATTTTAACAAGTATTTTATATAAGGCGAAGCCACATGAAGTAAAGCTGATGTTAATTGATCCGAAGATGGTGGAACTTGCACCGTATAATTCTGTACCGCACCTTGTTACACCGGTTATTACGGATGTAAAAGCAGCAACGGCAGCCTTAAAGTGGGCAGTAGATGAAATGGAACGCCGTTATGAATTGTTTGCGCATGCAGGTGCGCGTGATTTACCACGTTACAATACAATTATGAATGAACAAGAAATTCCAGGGGAAACGTTGCCGTATATCGTCATTGTGATTGATGAGTTAGCTGATTTAATGATGGTTGCACCAGGGGATGTAGAAGAAGCGATTTGCCGCATTGCTCAAAAAGCAAGAGCTTGTGGAATTCATTTATTAGTAGCGACGCAGCGTCCATCTGTAGATGTAATTACAGGATTAATTAAATCAAATATTCCAACGCGAATTGCTTTTACAGTGTCATCGCAAGTAGACTCTCGTACAATAATTGATATTGGCGGAGCTGAGAAATTACTTGGACGCGGCGATATGTTGTTTTTAGATAATGGAACGTCAAAACCGGTTCGTGTGCAGGGGGTATACGTTTCAGATGAGGAAATTGAAAAGTCTGTTGCGCATGCGAAACGTCAAATGAAGCCAAATTATTTATTCCAGCAAGAAGACTTATTGGCAAAAACAGAACAACAAGAGTCTGAGGATGAGCTGTTTTTTGAGGCATGTCAATTTGTTGTGGAACAAGGGGGAGCGTCCACGTCTTCTGTGCAGAGAAGATTCCGTATTGGTTATAACCGTGCCGCTCGTCTTATTGAAGAAATGGAAGCGCAAGGGATTATTTCTGAAGCACGCGGAACAAAACCAAGAGATGTCCTCATTACAGAAGATGAATTTGCTGCGATGCAGGATATACATGTATAAGAAAAGGTTTTGCTGTATACTAAGAGAAAACGTTGGATAGTAAAGTAGGGAGTATAGCGACATGAAAGAAATCGAACTAAAATTACAAGGTGAAATAAAGCGACTGACAAATAAGACGTTCAAGTTTGATGAGCGCGTTGGCGAAGGATGGTTTTCAGCGGTTTATTTCTTAAAAACTCGTGATATTATTAAAGAATTTCGAGCTGGAAGCGTTGTGACAATGCAATTTTTCCAAAAGGAACATGCTGTATTATGTGGAACAGATGAAGTGCTTGCTTTATTACAAACATTTGCGGAGCATCCTGAAGAGCTTGAAATTCACTCTTTAAAAGATGGAGATAAAGTAAGTCCGTTTGAAACGGTATTAACGATTCGCGGACCGTATGAGTATTTCGGCTATTTAGAAGGTGTCATTGATGGTATTTTAGGACGCCGCACTTCTGTGGCAACAAATGTATATAACGTTGTACAAGCTGCGCGCAGCGTTCAGAAAGAGAAGCCTGTTATTTTCATGGGCGACCGTGATGATCATTATACGCAACAAGCGGGCGATGGTTATGCTGCTTATATCGGCGGCATGAGCGCACAAGCAACGCATGCAATGAATGAATGGTGGGGCAGAAGCGGAATGGGAACAATGCCTCACGCTTTAATTCAAATGTTTAATGGTGATGTTGTAGAAGCGGCAAAAGCATATCATAAAAAGTTTCCAGAAGATGAGCTAGTCGTACTAATCGATTACAATAACGATGTAATTACAGATGCACTTCGTGTTGCTCGTGAGTTCGGATCAGAACTAAAGGGAGTACGTGTAGATACATCTCGCACGATGATTGATCAATACTTCATTCGTCACCCAGAAGTACTTGGCACATTTGACCCGCGCGGTGTGAATCCATCTCTTATTTTTGCACTTCGCAAAGCATTAGATGACGAAGGATTCCAGCACGTGAATATCGTAGTAAGCGGCGGCTTTGATGAAAAACGAATTCGTGAGTTTGAAGCACAAAATGTTCCTGTTGATATTTATGGTGTCGGCAGCAGTTTATTAAAAATGAACATTGGCTTCACAGGTGATAACGTAGAATTAAACGGAAAACCAGAAGCAAAAGCAGGACGTAAATATCGTCCAAATCCGCGTTTAGAACGAGTTCAATTACAAGCAAGAGGAGACGCGGAATAAAGTGAAATTCCCATCAGCGCGGGGATTCTTCACCTCCGCCAATCTTCTTTATTTCTCTCTGAATGTTAAGGCGGGAAATAACTAATTTTAAACAGTAGAATAAACGGAAAAACTGGTAGGGAATTGACCCTATCAGTTTTTCTGTTATCATAGTATAACGGATTGTTTTTTGCTATAATAAGTTTGTTATGGACTTATACGGAAGCTTGGACGTGATTATAAGAAATCCGTGATGATTACCAAAATAAGAAGAAAATCATATACTGTCTTATAGATAGACCGTTGGAATAGTTCGAAATGTTGGAGGTTCTTTAAGATGACAGTTTACCATTTTGTAGGAATTAAAGGGACAGGGATGAGTGCTTTAGCGCAAATTTTACATGATATGAAGCACACTGTTCAAGGTTCTGATGTAGACAAACGTTTTTTTACGCAAACAGCGTTGGAAAATCGTGGGATTTCTATCCTACCTTTTGATAAGAAGAATATTGAAGAAGGACAAGTGATTATTGCAGGAAATGCATTTCCAGATACGCATGAGGAAATTGAAGCTGCAAAAGAACTAAACTTGCCTATTTATCGCTACCATCACTTTTTAGGTGATTTTATGAGCAAGTATACGAGCATTGCTGTAACTGGTGCTCACGGAAAAACATCAACGACAGGATTGTTATCTCACGTGATGCAAGGAGCGAGCCCTACATCTTGTTTAATTGGTGATGGAACAGGAATGGGAGTAGAGGATAGTAAGTATTTTGTATTTGAAGCGTGTGAATATCGCCGTCATTTCTTGTCATATCATCCAGATTACGCAATTATGACAAATATTGATTTTGATCACCCAGATTACTTTGCGGACATTAATGATGTATTTAGTGCGTTTCAAGAGATGGCGCTGCAAGTGAAGAAAGGGATTATTGCGTGCGGTGATGATGAAGAACTTCAAAAGATTCATGCGAAAGTACCAGTTATTTTCTATGGATTTGGCGAAGATAATGATTTCCAGGCACGTAACATTCAAAAACGAACAGATGGCACTGGATTTGATGTCTTTGTTCGTAATACGTATTATGGGACGTTTGACATTACAGGTTACGGCAATCATAGCGTACTAAATGCATTAGCAGTTATTGCTCTTTGTCATTATGAAAACATTGATGTCGAAGTTGTGAAACAGCAGTTAACAACATTTGGCGGCGTAAAGCGTCGTTTCAACGAAAAGGTAGTAGGTGAGCAAGTAATTATTGACGATTACGCACATCACCCAACAGAAATTACCGTGACAATTGAAGCAGCTCGTCAAAAACATCCAGAACGTGAAATCGTAGCAGTATTTCAGCCACATACATTCTCTAGAACACAAAAATTCTTAGATGAATTTGCAGAAAGCTTACGTAAGGCAGATCAAGTATATTTATGTGATATTTTCGGTTCTGCGCGTGAAAATAGAGGAGAATTAACAATTCAAGACTTGCAGCAACGCATTGATGGTGCAGAGCTGGTTACAGTTATGACGACAGAAGTATTAAAGAAACATAAAAACGGCGTACTTATTTTTATGGGCGCTGGTGATATTCAAAAGTTTGAAGCTGCTTACGTAAAAGAAGTGCAAGTAGCGGAGAAGAAATAAGAAAATGAAAAAGACGTGTAGAGATGCACGTCTTTTTTGTATGTGAAAAATAAAAATCTTTATATGTATTTTGCGTAATACGTGATTTGTAGATGAGGGAATAGTTTTATAAAATTAGGTTGCGCAGTAAGAAAAGTGGAAGGGAAGAAATGTGCAGCAAAGGCTAGTTAATTTGAAAATTGACTTCGCTTTTAAACAGTTATTATAGTCTTGATAGGTGCATGTACTTATTGAGCTCACATATGAATAATAAAAAAGGTTGTTCTAAAAATGAATTTTTTAGACAACCTTTTTTATTATTGACCTAGAGTTAACTCTAGGTTGTAAGATGAAATTGTGGAAATTAAGGGGGAGATATGATGTATACAATTGGCAAAGTCGCAGAGTTAACAGGAATGAGCATTCATACACTTCGTTATTATGAAAAGTTAGGATTAGTGTCGCCGCCAAAACGAAATCGCGGTATTCGTCAATATACAGATGGAGATGTGCAGTTTTTACAATTTCTATATTCTTTAAAACAAACGGGAATGTCATTAGAGGAAATTGCAGAGTTTGCAAGTGACGGTTGTATTTTAGAAGAAATTAAGCAAAGGAAAGAAGACGTATCTTCGAAAATAAAAAAGCGCATTTCCATTTTAAAAGGTCATTTAAAAAAGATAGAAGTTCAAAAGAAACAATTAGAACGGGTAATTCAACTTACAGAACAAAAATTAGAGATTTATCATGATTTTTTAGGAGAAAAGCACTTGGAGGACGATGATGAAAAATAAAGTGTATTTACAGTTGTTTGGATTTGCATTATTTACTGGTGGAACATTTAACGTTTCCAAATATGCAGTACAATATTTTTCAACTGCTCACATTGCTGCGTGGCGTTTCGGCATAGCGGCGTTTGTTATGTTAAGTATTTTAGTTTATCAGGAAAAATTTGAAGTTGGAAGAGTGTAAACAGAATATTGGTTACTACATGTTACTTGGGATAGTTGGTGTATTTGGGTTTAATTTCTGTTTCTTTTTAGGAATGAAAAGTACAGAGGCTATAAATGGCTCACTCATTATGGCTACGAATCCACTTGTTACGACAATATTAGCGAGGCTGATTTTACAAGAAAAAATAGTGAGAAGGCAAGTAATCGGAATGGCATTTGGATTTATTGGTGTAATACTTGTTATTACACAAGGGCCATTCTCTATTATACAGAATTTATCTTTTTCCATAGGAGATTTGTTTATTTTATTGGGTAATGTTTGCTGGGGATTATATAGTGTATTAAGTAGAAAGCTTATTAAAAGTGGAAGTCCTATGCACACAACGACATATACGATGATTGTCGGAGCAATTGCTTTTCTCTGCGTTTCTTCTTTACAGAAAAATATAGTGCCTATTATGGATATTCCTCTATTCGCCTGGCTTTCCATCTTATTTATGGCTATTGGAACAAGTGTATTCGGCTATTTATGGTGGAATAACGGGGTGGCTCAAATTGGGGCCGCAAAAACATCATTGTTCTTTAACTTAGTTCCAGTTGTAACGATGATGATTTCTTTTCTAAATGGTGTAAATATAACTGCGGCACAAGTACTCGGAATGATTTTGGTAATTAGCGGTGTTCTTCTTTCATCGGGATTTTTTACATTACGTGTTAAAAAAAGTAGTATAAATCTGTAATTTTTATTAACAATTTACAAATTAAAGTGTTAGAATAATAAGAAAATAAAAAGGGGATTTAGAAATGTTTACACTAAGAGTCGATGAAGAAATCGAACTACAATTGTTAGAAAAACATCATAAAGATGAGCTGTACAAATTAGTGGACAGCAACCGAGAATATTTACGAGAATGGCTTCCGTGGGTCGATCGCACGAAAACAGCTGAAGTATACAATGAAATCTTTCCAATGTGGTTGCATCAATTCGCAGATGGAAATGGTTTTCAAACAGGTATACGGTATAAAGGAAAACTCGTTGGGATGGTTGGTATGCATCCGGTGAATTGGGGAAAGAAAGCGGCAAGTCTTGGGTATTATCTTGCGGAAGAAGCAAGTGGAAAAGGTATTATGACGCGAAGTGTAGAGATTGTACTTCGTTATGCTTTTGAAGAATTACAATTAAATAAAGTTGAAATTCACTGCGGAGCAGAAAATGTAAAGAGCCGTGCAATTCCAGAACGACTTGGTTTTCACTTAGATGGAATTATGCGTGATGGCGAATGGTTATATGATCATTTTCACGACATTGCGGTGTATAGTATGTTAGCGAGAGAATGGAAGGAAAGAAGCGTATATTAGGGCGCTTCTTTTTTTCTGAATTTACTAACAATAAATGGTATAATATGGATAAGAGGTGATGGAAATGGAATTTCACGTGAAAAAGAATCCAATTATGATACTGTTTACTGTTATTATGCTGCTACTTGTCGTAATCTCTCCTATTATATCATTCACGCTGAATGAAAAGGGGTGGCTAGCAGGACTTGTGGTAGGAATATTATTTCTAGCTGTCGAGATTATTTCTATTTCTGAAATATTTGTGTTTCAACATAAAATCGTTAATGATGAGCTCGTAACAGGGCATTGGTTAACAAAGAAGAAAATTCCGCTTGTAAGTATTCGAGCAATCCGGTTTGTTGGAAAAAGTAAGAGAAATTTAGAAATTACGTACGGTAATAATTTTGAAGTACATATGATTACAATGCCAAAAGAGAAAGAAAAATTTATGGAGCTGCTTTTGCAAGGAAGTCCTTATGTGAGAATAGAAAACTAAGTAAATAAACCCCTTAAACCCCTTTCTTTTAGGTGGGCGAGAACATCTGGGCATGGAAGCGGTCAGGGCCTTTATACATGTCGATTGGAGTAGGGATTTTAGCAATCGTACTTCTCTATTATTTTCATTATCGATATGAGAAAAGTAAAGGGAAGAAATCTTTTAAGCAATAAAATATCAGTATTCATCGGAGGGGTCTCTATGAGCATTCGTTGGCATAAACCGGATTGTCGGCAAGATTACATGGTTTTTGACACGCTATGGGAAGCTGAAGAGTGGAGAGGCTCTATCAGTAACAATATGTATGCGGGAGTTTTTGATGGATATACAACTCCAGACGAGAAAGTTGCCTATGTTTTGGCTTTTCGTTTGGCAAGTGTTCAACGATTTCATGTTCATACGGATACAGTTTGGCTTGGCGATAAATTGATGTATGAAGTATGGGTTACTCCATCTACTTAAAATAGGGGGACAGAGATATGGAATCTGGGACGGCTTTATATAGTATTTTTTCAATATTAGGACTTGTTTTCTATGTCGCAGCAGCAGCCTTTGTAGTATGTGTTATGTTAACTGTATTAAAGAGAATGAGAGAACGAAATGAGTATTTAAAAGATATACGAGATGAGCTTAGAAAGAGGAATAATACTTCGAACTAAGTTCATTTTTCATAATTTGGAGGTTTTCACATGACTAGAATAGGGATCATTCGTCACGGGAGTACACCGTGGAATAAAGAAGGAAGAGCACAGGGGAGTTCAGATATTTCCCTTGATCAAGCTGGAATAGTAGATGCATATAAACTAGCAGAGCGTTTGCGTAAGGAGAATTGGGATTTCATATATTCTAGTGATCTATTAAGAGCAAAGCAAACTGCTGAGATTATTGGAGGGGAAATTTCGAATATCCCTCTTTATTTGGAAGCTAGACTTCGTGAAGCAGGCGGAGGGCAAATTGAAGGGACAACGGAAGAAGAGAGAATTTTAAAATGGGGAAAGAATTGGAGAGAGCTGGATTTAGGGATTGAGGGTACTGATAGTGTTATAGCGAGAGGTCTTTCGGTCATTGAAGAGATTGTATCTAAACATGATAACAAGAATATATTAATTGTTAGTCATGGTGCATTTATTAAACATCTTCTAAAGAAATTGGTACCTCAATTACATATGTTAGAATCCCCGAAAAATACGTCCTTAACGAAACTTATTCAATTAGAGAATGGTTGGGATTTAGAATTATATAATTGCACCGTACATTTAAGATAGAGGAGGGCAAGCGCCCTCCTCTATCCATGTCCTTTTTCCAAATAGACTTATACAATTTTTTTAGAGGCCTTGTTATTTGAATAGAGACGTTCCCAAAGTTCGTTCATTTTGCTTCTGCCACTATCAATCTCAGGATTGAATTGGATTGCAGCCTGTTTGCGAATTGTCCAGACATTTTGTATTGCTTGTTGTAGTTTCTGATCGATTGTGCCGAGTCCTTTTCCGGCATGTTTAGCGATAGATAATCCAGCCGTTGTCCCTTGGGCCATGGCAATTTTTCCGCTTTCGATGCCAGTAATATTACCAGCGACAAATAGCCCATCCAGAGGGGTTTCCATCGCTTCTGAATGATGAGGTACGTGGCCGCCAAGTTCAGGAATGTATTGAAACGGGCATCCGGCAACAGCAGCAAGCTCTGCTAGCGGATATAGGCCGCCTGCAATACAGACGAAATCCGCATTGTAAATTGCTTCAGATCCCCGAATAATATTGCCATTTGCATCAATATCAGCGATACGTACCCCTTCCACTTGATCCTTACCGATAATTTCAAGTGCTGCTTTCCGAAGCTGGAGAGGCGTACCATTTACTTTCATGCCGTTTTTCGGATAAAAGTTTAAGCCGATTTTTCTCATCCAGTCACTTTTCATGAAACGACTCCCGATGCGCAG